>JAGLQA010000370.1 GCA_023137075.1 Candidatus Aminicenantota bacterium | reverse complement strand
CGGAGTTCACCGCTTCATGGTAGTAGAATTCCGAATAATAGGGTAGGGGTTCAGGATCTTGAACCCCTACAACTTTATCTTCCTGTCTAAATTCTTGATAAAATTCAAACTTTTTTTGGGAAATTCTATATTTTTGTATTGACTTTTGCTACTTAATGTATTATTATAAAAAATGCAAAAAATAGATACAAAATGAATTATAATGCAAATAAAACAAATTTACGCCCGGGTTTGAACTTCCGGCTGTTCAGGAAGATTCTGAATAAAACCCAGGAGGAGTTGGCCGCGGAAATGCAAATATGCAAGTCAACCATATCCAATTTCGAACGCGGATATACATTGATAAAACCCAATTACTTGCACTATCTTTACGCTGAGTACGGTTTAAATATTCAATGGTTATTCACAGGAAGAGGGAGAACATTTGCACGCCCAGGTGGAAAACCGCCGCCGGGCGTAAAGGTTAATGAAAGATTTTTTGAACTTGTCGAACTGATGAAGATCCCGGAGGTTGAGAACGCAATCTTGCAAACCTTGAAAGAGGCCAAAAAAAAAGTGATCCGGAATAAATAAAATGGTGGTTTTGAGACGCAAGATTTTGCGTCTCTACGGTTCTCGAAGAGAATTGTGATTAAGCTATTTATAAGCAGCCGTTCATGATTGAACACGCCTCAGGAAGGAAATTGGGAACCAGCCCGACAAATCGAACGGCCCTTTTTCAGGGGTAAAATTTCACTGTTTGAGCGAAGCCGAAATCCACATAGATCAAAGATAGGTAGGTGGATTCGGCGCAGTGAGTTTGAAATTTTAGTGAGATGAGTCGTTGGCCGGTCAATTTTCGGACGGGCGTGTGAAACATGAACCTGCGGATCAATTTCCACCAAAACTGAACACTTACTTTGGATTTTCTTGAAAAGGTGGAGTATATATGGTAGTATTACAATACTCTGAATGGAGGATCCGCAATGAAAATAAGCAGGCTGCCCGCCACTCCGCGAGAAACGCTGTCTATGTCGGGACTTTTAGCCTTTATTTTGAAGGTTTTTTTTAAAGGCGCAGACCTCTTCGGTTTCCGGAAATACCCACTAAAAAACGCATCCGCTGATTTTGAAGACTGGACGCTGCTGCAAAAAATTTCCTGGGTTTATAAAAGCAAAAATCCAATTGTAAAAGCTGAGAAGGGTTCCGGGCTTGAGAAATTTTTTAAGAATAACTGTGAAATAATAAAACTCCCTGAAGGATTTAAGAAAAAGTCTTCATTTTCTTTTGCCGCTGCCGGAGATTTATACAAAGTGGACGGCATGGAAAACTCAAAAAACCTGCTTTATGAAGATGTGGCGGAAATATTGTTTGAACAGGACATCTCCTATGCCAATCTGGAATCCCAGTTGACAAAACAGGAATCCGGCAACATTATTTTTGACACGAAAGAGACCCCCCCATTGTGTTGTACGAAGGAGCAATTTGATGCCCTAAAAGGTCATAAGGAAAAAAAGTATACCCTGATGCATACGGCCTGCAACCATACCCTTGATATGGGAGAAGAGGGTGTGGAAACGACTCTTGAGCAGTTGGAGTTGGAAGGGATTGTCGATATAGGAACAAACCGGGAAGTGAAAGAACAGCACCAGGGGAGGATAATCGAAAAAAATGGGATAAAGACCGGGTTTGTTTCCGCAACCTTTGGTCTTAACGGGAAGGAGGTGCCCGAGGGTAAGGGATACCTGGTAAATGTTGTTAAATTTCATAGGAAGGATGGCAAACCTGATCTTACTTTATTGGAAAATCAAATTACCCATTGCCGGAAACAGGGTTGTGATTTAATTATTGCGTCGCTGCACTGGGGTTATGAGTACGAGTTTTTTCCCAGGAAACACCAGGTAAAACTGGCCCATAAGATTATAGAATCCGGAGCCGACATCATTGTTGCCCATCATGCCCATGTCATCCAGCCGGTTGAATACTATCGAACCCGGAGAGACCCGGACAGGATTGCGGTAATCGCTTATTCCTTAGGTAATCTCACCACTTTTTTTTCGGCGCCCCATTTGGTACTAAGCCAGGTTCTGAATCTTTCTGCCGCTAAAGGCGTTTTTAATGGCCGGGCAAGAACATATATCGAGAGTGCTGAAGTCATACCGGTCATGCAGGTGGAATCGGAATCCGCCGGTTTGCCTGTCGTTCGTATCAAAAAATTAAGCGACATGATCAAGCAGGTAGAAAAAAACGCGGTTGAAGAAGAGGAAGAATATTTAGCGAAGGTGGCCGGGTATGCCAACCTGGTTTTCGGATGACCAGCAATTCTAATTTTGACTTATAAGATGTTTGTTCATTCAGGAAAATCTAAAAACCATACCCGCAGGCGTGTCGGGTTTCCCCTGAGTCCCACTGCGTAGGGGGAGTGTTTGGGGGAATATGGAAAATTGGATTCCAACTACAGCCTGCGAGTCTCCTAATCAGCTTAACAATCATAATATGAATAATTATGATAATGACGCATCCCTGGGCGAATAGGGGGTTGACAGTTTCTCAAAAGAATACTATATTAAAAGTGGAAAAAAAAGATTAAACATTAAAGGATATCAAAATGTTGGCTGTAAGAGCACATTATAAAGATGGGGTTATCGATTTATTAGAACATATCCCGGAGGAGATCAAAGAAGCCGAACTCAATATTGTAGTTATTCCTCGAAAAACCGCAGAACCAAAAATGAAACAGGATGCGGATGATATTTTTACCATTGAAGATAAAAAAGCATATGAACAAGCGATGAAAGATTATAAAAAAGGTGAATATATTGAAATTGAAGACTATTTGAAAAAAAGGGGATTGAGTGTATAAGGTTTTGCTTCATAGAAAGGTAGAACAATTTCTTGATACGCGGGATGATAAATTTGTTCTATTGTTTTGGGATAAAATCAGGGTGCTAAGAGACAATCCCTTCAACAGAAGTACTAATCTCGATATTGTACCTTGAGAGGCAAAAAGAGTCACTATCGACTAAGAATTGGAAAATATCGTTTTTTATTTAAAATAAAGAAACTGGAAGTGATTATTTACTTTTACAAAGCCGACACAAGAGGTGAAATTTATTAGAAAGGGGTATTCCAAATCTATCGAATTCGATCACTATCACTTGCGGAACTTTATCCAGAAATTCTTTTTGCGGATGATCTTTTTATCTTTTTCCAACTTGTCGAGCAGCTTCTCTATTTCATTGATTTTGGTCCGGCTGTCGCTGCCCAATAGCAGGTCGGCCAGGGCTCCTAACTCTTTATCGCTGTTTTCCACGTTGGATGAATTGACCAACCGGAAAATGGACATGGATAATACGATATCTTCCAATTCGTTTAATTTATAGGAAATCAAGTGCAGCGGTATATTCAACGAAGTAACCGGTACATTATCGGGAGAGAAGAAAACACCGCCGATTTTTAAGAGGTTGATGATTCCGTCGAAATCGGCCCTGGAAATAGCGCTCTCGCTGACATCGATGCTGCTCTTTTTCAGTTCGTTGAGCGTTAAATCCTTATTTTCCACATCCCAGTTTTTGGCCAGGGAGATAATCTTACTAATCACGATTTTACGGATTTCCGGTTTATGGTAAAATTTCAACTGCATGAGCGTTAATTTAAAACGAACGTCGGGCTCTATTTCTATCTTTGAACCATCGGTATGTAACAGCCCTTTATCTTTAAACCCGGTAATGAGCTGCTTGGTATTCTTAACGCCATAAAGTTTCAAAGAAATGTCCTGGTGTATTCCGAATAACATCTTCTCGAATTTCTGCATCGTAACCGGTTCGCCCCAGCGCCTCAACGCTTCATTGTATACCTTTATCAACAGCGTATCGGGGAATTGTTGGAGCTCCTTGACTTCGGAGGGTTCGGTTTTTACCTCGGATTTGCTGCCGAACATATTATCCAGGTTTATAAACATCCGGGACTTTTGCAAGTAAGAGGTAAAGGAATTGCAGTCTTCGTAATCTTTTTCATCGAAAGAGGGATTCAACTGCAGCATCTTTTGTTTGATCATAGATTTAACATCCTGGGCATCCTTGTCATAGCCTTTTAATTTCAACTGCTCACAGGCTTTTTGCAGTAAGTTCAGAGATTCTTCGAAGTTGAGTTGGCCTTTGGATATGGTTTCGATTACATCCAGCCGGTTTGCCGGTATGTATTCATCGCAAGCCTGCTGCAGCAGGTCGGCGGCACTGGAATTTGCCGCCACAACCACCGTTTCTTTGCCCATGGTGCGCAGTTTATTGATGAGGGGAACAAAATCCACATCCCCGGTTACAAACACGTAGATATCGATATCCTTGTACTCATAACTGATACTCAGGCAGTCGACCACCAGCCTGATATCGGCTGCGTTTTTATGGGTTGCGGTAACCTTCGGGCAATCAATTAATTCGAAACCGGCCTGGACAACGGATTTGCGGTAGGACTGCCGCGAAACCCAGTCAGCGTAGGCCCGGCGAATGACGACTCTTCCTTTTTCGCGAAGTAATTCTATTAATGAAAAGACATCGAGTTGTTGGTTATCATAATCAACGAAAACTCCTATTTTTTTTGACATTTCATCTCCTTTTTTAAAATCTTTCCTATTTATATCCTAGGAGGCACTAAAAGTCAAGGATGAAACAAACCTCTAAATATAAAAAAAAAAGAAACTTTCGTAACCGCTGCGAGTTACAGGACAGCTTTTAATTCCTCTTTCAGCAGGGGAACGGCTTTAAACAGGTCGCCCACGATACCGTAATCCGCTTTCTTGAAGATGGGGGCTTCCGGGTCTTTGTTAATGGCTACGATTACCCTGGAGGTTTTCATGCCGACAAAATGCTGGATGGCGCCAGAAATACCGCAGGCAATGTAAAGCTTGGGATTGACCACTTTTCCGGTCTGTCCGACCTGCATATCGTAGGTGGCATATTCGGAGTCCACGGCGGCACGGGACGCGCCGATACCGGCATTTAACAGGTCGGCCACTTCCTGGAGCAGAGCAAAGTTCTCTTTTGTTTTTATACCGCGACCGCCGGATATGATGACATCGGCTTCTTGCAAATCTATCTTCTTTGCTTCGCTCTTGATGACTTCTAGGATTTTGATTTTAGGTTCGCTCTTGACCAAATCGACTGTGGCAATTTCCGGGTCTCCTGCGCCGCCTTCTTCAACCGGGAAAACATTGGGCCGCAGGGTTAGTATCTTTATTTTGTCTTCGATTGCGTACCGGCAGAGGAGTTTACCCGCGTAGACCGGCCGGGCGACCTGGTTATTCTCTAAGTCGATTTCCAGGCAGTCGTTGATGAGACCGGCATCCTCGGTCCTGGCGGCGATGCGGGGAAACAGGTCCCGGGCCTGGGCTGAGAAGATACCTAAAAAATATTCCAGGTCGAAATCTTTGATAATTTTCGCCATGGTGTCGGCATAAAAATCAGGCTGGTAGGTCAGGTCATCGCCTTTGACCTGGATGACCTTTTTGACTCCCTTCAATTCATCTAAGTATGGCCCCACATCGTTGGTAAAAACCACAGCATACACAGCTTTGCCGCTTTTTTTTGCAAAACTCAGTGTCTCTTTATTCGATTTTTTCGATTTTCCTTCTTTTAATTCGATATATAAACCTATGTTTGCCATCTTATTTCTCCTATAATACTTTGGCTTCTTCTTTCAGAAGTCTTACCAGTTCCTTGACCGAATCTTCCAGTTCGCCTTCGATGATTCTTCCCGGGGGTTTCTCCGGCGGCGCGTACAATTTCAGAGGTTTAATGCCGATCGAGGCATCTTCGATCCCGAGCTCCTTCAGGGTTAACTTTTTAATCGGGATTTTTTTGGCTTTCATAATACCCATAAGAGAGGCGTATCTCGGCTCGTTAAGGCCCTTTGTGGCGCCTACGATGCAGGGCACGGTCATCTCGATCTTTTCTTTCGCGCCTTCATCGATTTCCCGTTCCACGATGACCTTATCGCCTTCGAAGCTGAAGGCGGTTATATTTGTGGCTGCCGGGATACCGAGATAATCGGCCAGCAGGATGTGAGTCTGGTACGAATCCTCATCGATGGCCTGTTTGCCTAAAAAAATGACGCCGTAATTTTCATCCTGCTTGATGGCATTGGCCAGGGCTTTAGCAGTTGCTTTATGGTGAATGTACTCGTCCGTTTCGATGTGAACGGCGTGTTCCGCGCCCATTGCCAGCCCGGTTCTGATCGAACTTTCGCTTCTTGCAGGTCCCAATGTGACCACTGTAACCGCGGAACCGGGTTCTTTTTCTTTTAATTTTAGTGCTTCTTCGATCGCGTACTCATCATAGGGATTGATGACCCATTTGATGTTCTCTTCGTTTATACTTTTGCCGTCTTTTACAGTAAGGCTGGCTTCCGTATCGGGAACCTGTTTCATACATACGTATATGTTCATAATTATACCTCCGTGATTTTTAAGATATTACATATGGATTTAGACACATATATAACCTAAAATTAAGAAAATGTCAAACCCTAACCGATGTTTTATGTTATAATAGCTTATGCCGCAAAAAATCGCGATTATTGTACAGCGCTACGGCCTGGAGATAAACGGAGGCGCCGAATATCACGCCAGGTTGATTGCCGAGAAGATATGCAAATATTTTGAGATCGAGGTGTTTACCTCTACCGCCCTTGATTATATCACCTGGGAAACTTACTATCCCGAAGGCCGGGAAACCATCAACCATATCCCGGTGCACCGTTTCGACGTGGAAAAAACCAGGGACCCCAAAGGATTTGGCGAAATCCAACATTTCATTTTTAACGATGAACATACTATTGAAGATGAGTTGGAGTGGTTAAAGGAAGAGGGCCCATATTACCCGTCCTTGATAGAGGAATTGGAAAGGCGGGAACAGGAATTCGCCTATTTTATATTCTTTTCTTACCGCTATTACCATTCCTTTTACGGCGTTAAGAGATTCGGGAAGAAGGCCATACTGGTTCCTACCGCCGAGCATGATGAGGTGGTGTATTTACGGCTTTTTAAGGATTTTTTCACATTACCGGCCGCTTTTGTCTACAATTCCCATGAGGAAAAAGAAATTATCAATAAAATTTCCGGTAATGATGAAGTACCGGGAGATATCGTTGGCGTCGGATCGGAAATACCGCGGGAATTCTCCCCGGAATCCTTCAGGGAAAAATTTGCTGTCCGGGGCCGTTATTTTGTCTATATCGGCAGGTTAGATGAGAACAAAGGCGTCCCCCAATTATTGGATTTTTTTACCCGTTTGCTGGATGAGGAAAAGCCGGATTTAACCCTTGTGTTAATGGGAAAATCCTTAATCGATATACCGGAACATCCGCAAATCAGGTACCTTGGCTTCATGGATGATAAAGACAAATTTGATGGTTTGAAAGGCTCGGATTTTTTGATTAATCCGTCCCAGTTCGAGTCCCTGTCCATGGTGATTCTCGAAGCCTGGGCGATTGGAAGGCCGGTGGTGGTAAACGGCAGGACGCAAGTTTTGCAGGGCCAGTGCCGGAGAAGCAATGCCGGTTTGTGGTACACCAATTATGATGAATTCAAGGAGATTATACTGCTCCTTTACGGAAATGACGAGCTCAGGAATATAATGGGCCGGAAGGGCATCGATTTTTTTGAGAATCATTATTCCTGGCGCGTTATTGAAGATAAATATCTGAGAATAATAGAAAACCTGGACGGACGGTTCGGTGATTAAAAAATTGCCGGAAATCTCAGGGTTAAATTTTCAATTCTTGACTTTAGTTGCCAAATATGTTAAAAACAATGCTTATAATTTAAAAAAGATTGAGCTTAAAACGGATGATAAAAAATACCATTACCTGTAAGGTTACGGCTGAAATTGCAGATGACGTGCCGGGATCTAAAAAAAAGGCAAGATGAATGTTGATTGATATACATCGAATAAGCGGAAAAGGGCTGCTGTTGGATGATCGGGTGGAATTAGACCCGAATTACCTGATCGAAGATGGCAGTTTTTTTCTTGAAGGCATAGACTATAATGTTGTTTTTAAGCGGGATGGCAGCCGGGTCAAGTCGAAAGGGAGGCTCCATACCTCTGTTTCCCTGCAGTGTGTCGACTGCCTTGAGAATTTTGATCTGAAGATAGACTCAAAGTTTGATATTATATTATTCCCGGTAGATGAAATTGAAATAAATAGTATCTCTCTCAATCCTGATGATATGGAATATATATTCTATGAGGGTGATAAGATTGATTTATCAAAGATTTTAATGGAGCAGGTAAACCTTTTCATTCCCTTTAATCCGGTTTGCAGCCCTGGTTGCAGGGGGATCTGCCCAAATTGTGGAGTGAACTTAAATTATGGAAAGTGTAAATGCGAACATCCGTTAAATGAAATGAATTTTTTTTTCAGTAAATTAAAGAGGTGAAATATGGCACTCCCAAAGAGAAGACACTCGCATCAACGATCGCATAAAAGAAGGTCTCATTTAGCCTTGAAGGTTGAAGGCTTATCAATATGCCCGCAGTGCAATGAACCAAAACTGCCACATAGAGTGTGTAAGAACTGTGGTTATTATAACGGTCGCCAGGTCGTAAAAGGTCAAGAAGACTAATTGATGAACGAGATGAAAATCGCAATCGATGCTATGGGCGGAGATGCTGCACCCGAAGTTGTTATCAGGGGTGCGGTGGATTATTTGCTTAATAGCAGTCATGAAGATCTTCAACTAACCTTAGTGGGCAAACAGAAAGAGATAAGAAAAGAATTAAAAAAGTGCAATTTTACTCCCGGGAAAGATATTGAAATTGTCGACGCCCTGGAAGAAATATCCATGCGGGAGCAATTTTTTTCTTACTGGAGAAGACGGGAGAAAACGTCGATAAAAAAAGCCCTGGACCTGGTAAAACAGAAGAAGGCCCAGGCCATGATATCAGTCGGAAATACGGGGGCGATTATGGCAATCGCCAAAACGGTATTAGGCATGATGAAAAGCATCGACCGGCCTGCCCTTGCGGTGATGATACCCACACTGAAAGGAAATTCCTTATTGGTTGATGTCGGGGCCAATGTGGATTCGAAGCCATGGAACCTGGTTCAGTACGCATTGATGGGCAAAGTGTATTTAGAAAATGTTCATGGTATCAAGGATCCCCGCATCGGCTTGATGAGTGTGGGAGAGGAAGAGGAAAAGGGGAACGAATTAACAAAAGCCACTCATAATATGTTAAAATCCCTTGACATCAATTTTATCGGTAATGTGGAAGGCAAGGATGTGTATATCGGGAAGACCGATTTGATCGTTACCGACGGATTTACCGGGAATGTGACCTTAAAGGTATCCGAAGGTGTGATTAATGCGATGCTGTCTATGTTACGTAGGGAGATTATGTCCAATTTGCTTGCCAAAATCGGTTTTTTCTTTTTGAAAAGCTCATTAAGACGGCTCAGAAAGAAACTGGACTACGCCGAGTATGGCGGAGCTCTACTCTTAGGGGTAAACGGTATTGTCGTCATCGGCCACGGCAGGTCCAGCAAAAAGGCGATAAAGAGCGCCATAAACCTGGGTAGGGAATTCATTAAAGGGAATATACCGGAGAAGATTTCAAGAGAAATTGAGAATATGCAGACGACCTTTAAGGAGTTAAAATATGTATGAGAAATACAAAAATGCGGTAGTGACCGGATCGGCCCGGGGAATCGGGGCGGCAATTGCAAAGAAATTGGCTTCAAAAGGTATTAACGTAGTGGTATCGGATGTGTTGGACGAAGAACTGCGGCAGACAGCGAAAGAGATAGAATCTATTGGTGTTAAATCCCTGCCCGTTAAAGCGGATGTAACAAAAAAAGAAGATGTTGAGAAGCTGATAAAAACCACCGTTGAAAAATTCGGATCAATCGATTTTTTAATCAATAACGCCGGTATTACCCGGGATAATCTTTCCGTCAGAATGACCGAGGAAGAATGGGATATGGTGTTAAATATCAACCTGAAGGGAACCTTTCTCTGTTCCCAGGCGGCTGCCATAGAAATGATGAAAAATAAGTTTGGCCGGATCGTGAATCTGGCCTCGATTAGTGGTATTCTCGGGACACCGGGACAGGCAAATTATGCCTCCTCTAAAGCAGGAGTTATCGCCTTAACCAAATCCTTTGCCCGGGAATTAGGAAAACGCAATATTACGGTCAACGCGGTTGCCCCGGGATATATTTTGACGGATATGACCGTAAAACTCCCGGATAAGGTAAAAGAGGATTACCTGGCAAGTATTCCTCTTAAAAGAGCCGGGACACCGGATGATATTGCCGAAGTCGTAAGCTTTTTGATTTCGCCATCAGCTTCGTATATCACCGGCACGGTAATCAACGTGTCCGGTGGACTTTTAATATAAAAAAGGAGGAAATAATATGACCAAAGAAGAAATTCTGGCAAAAGTAAAAAACGTAATTTCCGAAAAATTGAATGTCGGTGAAGAACAGGTAACAACTGATGCTAAATTCGTAGAAGATTTAGGCGCCGATTCATTGGACCAGGTAGAGTTAATTATGGCCCTGGAAGATGAGTTTGAAATTAAAGTACCGGAAGAAGAAGCGGAAAAATTGACCTCAGTCGGTGAAGCGGTTGATTACATCTTAGGGCAATCATAAGTTAGTTACCTATTCAGATATTATTTTTATGGACTTTATTAAGAGAACCATAAACTTACGAAGAGTCGTCGTTACCGGTATGGGATTGATTTCTCCCATGGGAAAAAGTGTAACGGAAAGTTGGAAAAATATCAAAGCGGGTAAAAGCGGTATAGCAAAAATGACCCGTTTCGATGCCTCCGGCTATTATTCCCAGATTGCCGGTGAAGTCAAAGATTATAATCCCTACGATTATTTTGATAGAAAACAACTGCGGGTATGCGACCCTTTTATTCAATTTGCATTGATCGCAGCCCGTGAAGCCTTCGAGGATTCCGGGCTGCTTGAAGTCGATGCTCTGAATTACGAACGGCTCGGTGCTTATATCGCCTCGGGAATCGGCGGCATAGATACGATCGAAAAGAATAATATGACACTACTGGAAAGGGGGCCCACCAGGGTTTCCCCATTCTTTCTAGCAGCTGCTCTTGCCAATCTCGCCACCGGCCAGGTTTCGATAGCCTTCGGGTTAAAAGGCCCGAACCTGGCTAATGTGACTGCCTGTGCTGCCAGCACCCACTCTATTGGGGAATCCTATAAAATTATCCAGCTTGGAGATGCGGATGTAATGGCAGCCGGAGGAGCCGAATACCCGATAACCCCATTAGGTGTTTCCGGGTTTTCGGTGATACGGGCGCTATCGAGCCGGAATGATGAACCGGAAAGAGCCAGCCGCCCTTTTGATAAGGAACGGGACGGTTTTGTTGCCTCTGAAGGGGCCGGCATCCTTATTCTTGAAGATTTAGAACATGCGGTTAAAAGAGGAGCTAAGATTTATGCCGAAATAACCGGGTATGGTTATACCGGGGATGCCTATCACGCGACCGCACCCGACCCGGAAGCTGACGGAGCGTTCCGGACGATGAGGATGGCCCTTCGTGACGCGGGCATTAAGCCTGAGCAGATCGATTATATTAATGCTCACGGTACGTCGACTCCCCTGAATGATAAAATAGAGACCCTGGCTATAAAAAAAGTATTTGCTGAATATGCTTACCAACTTAGCATCAGTTCAACCAAATCGATGACAGGACATATGCTCGGTGCCACAGGTGCTGCTGAAGCGATTTTTACGATATGTTCCATAAAAGATTCCTTTATATCGCCGACTATCAATTATGAAAATGTGGACGAAGAGTGTGACCTGAACTATACCCCCAACAAAGGGATTTCAAAAGAAATAAAATATGCCCTGTCAAATTCTTTCGGTTTCGGCGGCACCAACGGTTCGCTTATATTTAAAAAATTTGAAGAATAGATAATCAAACCCACTTCCCCCGGATGAAAAAAATCCCGGGGATTGTTATAACTTATCCGACGGAGTGACGATCTTCAACGTTGCATCA
>JAGLQA010000037.1 GCA_023137075.1 Candidatus Aminicenantota bacterium | reverse complement strand
ACAAAATAGTGTGAAGCGTTCTGCACCGGACCCGCAGTCCCGTGAGTTTTTCAAGATATTTTCGCTGGGAAACCGCGACTCCGATAACGGCATCATCCACCACAAAACGGATGCGTTCTGCCGGCAGCGACGCATCCATAGGGACATAAGCCGCCCCCGCTTTCATCACACCCATGAGGGCCACGACGAGTTCTATGGAACGGTCCATTAAAACGGCAACCCGGTCACCCGCCTGCACCCCTTTTTCGCGGCGCAAATAATTGGCTAACCGGTTGGATTGCTCATCAAAATGACGAAAGGTCACATACTCATCATAAAACACTAAGGCCGCGTGACCCGGTATCCTATCCACCTGTTCTTCGAATAAATGATAGATGGTTTTACCTGTGGGATATGATTCTTCACTGTCATTAAAGGCATACAATATTTGCTCTTTTTCCGCCCCGGTCACGACTTCGATATCCGCTATCTTTTGCCCCGGGTTCTCTATTACCGACGATATAATCTCCTTGAAGTATTGAATGAATCGTAAGATAGTTTCCGCTTTAAACAGTTTTGTGGAGTACTCGAAGGTAAAATCCAATTTTTCGCTCCTCTCATAGATAATAAGGGTTAAATCGAATTTGGATGTCCTATGCTCGATAGGATAAGGTTTTGTTGTCAAATCCCCTGCTGCTTGCCCCGGGATTTCTCCTTCCAAATCAAGAAAGTTTTGAAATACGAACATTACATCGAATAATGGATTCCGGTTCAAATCCCTTTGTAATTCTAATTTGTCTACAAGTGATTCAAACGGGTAGTCCTGGTTTTCAAATGCACTTAATGTTTGTTCCTTGATTTCTTTTAGCAATGATGCGAACGTCCTGGAGCCTGAGGGATAGTTACGTAAGGCAAGGGTGTTGACAAACATACCAATGACCTGTTCCAGGTCTGCATGTCTGCGGCCGGCAATGGGTGTCCCCACTACGATATCTTCCCGGCCGCTCAATTTTGATAAAAATATGTTGAATATGGCCAATAACAGCATGAATCGGGTAACACCTTTGCCCTGTGCTATTTCATTTAACGCCGGTGCTACCTTTTCATCTATATCAAAACCGATCCTGTTGCCGGCAAAACTTTGAACCGGCGGACGGTGGTAATCCGTGGGTAAGTTCAATATGGGAATCTCTCCCTTAAATTCTCCAAGCCAGAATTCCTCCTGTCGCTTGAGTGCCTCCTCTACTTCTTCATGCTGCTGCCAGACCGAATATTCTTTATACCGGATTCTGAGGGGAGATAATTCTCCGCCGGAATATAACGTCATAAAATCTCTTACTAATACTGCCTGGGACGTACCGTCCGTTACGATATGATGCAGGTCGATTATCAGTATATATTTTGTGTCTTCTTCTTTTATCAATCCGACTCGCAGCAATGGGAATTTCGATAAATCAAAGGGACGGATGAAAGCACTTTGGATTTGATGAATTGAAATAGGTTGACGCAGTGCGTCTATCCTAATTTTCCACCGTTTTTTGTGAAAAATTCCCCCAGGGTCGGTTTCGGGATGAGAAATCCCCTCCCTGGAGGGGTGCCCGAAGGGCGGGGTGGGTTCAAAACATTCGATTTCAAATCCCACATTGTCATGGATGATTTGAACCGGTTTTTCATCAACTATTATAAAGGAGGTCCTTAGACTTTCGTGCCTACTTATTAACTTTCTAAATGCCTCTTCCAATTTATCTTTATTTACTTTTTCTTCTAAGGTTAAGATATAGGACATATTGTATGCAGTGCTCTTTACCTCAAACTCATGCAGCACATACAACCGTTTTTGCCCCGGGGTAAGCGCATAGTATTCTTTCTTTTCTATGGGTTCTATGGATATGAAGGTATCCCGGGCACTCGTATTTATATATCCCGCCATTTCCTTTATCGATGGATATTTAAACAGTTCTCCTAAGGGAATTTGCACATTGAATTCTTTGAAAATCCTGGATCGCAATATGGTAGCTTTTAAAGAGTGACCCCCTAATTCGAAAAAATTTTCTTCTATACCGACGGATTTCTGCAAATGCGATACATGCTCCGGATTCCTACCTAAAACACTCGCCCATATTTCTACTAATTTTTTTTCTGCCGCATTCCCGGGTGGTGTGTAATGTTGTCCCTGTGTTAATTCCGGCTCGGGTAGGATTTTCCTGTCTACTTTTCCATTGGGAGTCAACGGTATTTTATCTAAGAAAACAAAATATGAGGGGATCATATAATCGGGCATATCATTAGATAAGAAATCCTTTAGCGTCGATATCGAGGGTTTTCTGCCCGGAATGGGCACCACATAAGCACAGAGATATTTATCGCCGTTTTCTTCTTCTTTAGCATTAACCACAACTTCGCGAACATCGCTGTGCATAAGTAATCGATTCTCGATTCCTGCCGTCTCGATCCTCACACCCCTGATTTTTACCTGGAAATCGGTTCTCCCTGATAATTCGATATCTCCGTTGGGAAGAAAACAACCCAGGTCGCCTGTTTTATATATGATGTCCCCGGGATTTTTCCCGAATGGATTCTTTATGAAAAGTTTTTCATTTAATTCGCGATCATTGTAATATCCGGCAGATCTGAAAGGAGTGCGGATATATATTTCTCCTTTCTTCCCGATACGGCATTTACGCTGTTTACTATCCAGGATCAACACCTGGGCGCCCTCTATGGGTTTACCTACCGGAATGATGTTTCGATTGACATCCCCGGGTTTTATCCAGTAATTCAGTTTCGCTAAGGTCGTTTCCGTGGGACCGTACACATTGACTAATTGTATGCGCCGGTTAAATATTTCAATAAACCGGTGTATATCTCTTCCTCGTAGTAATTCCCCGGCCAGCAGGATATATTTCAAGTGATGAAAACAATTGGAATCGTTTATTTCCGAACTCAGTGCCTTAAACAACGATGGTATGGTATGAATTAGGGTGATTTTGTTCTCATCGATCCAGCGGATCAATTCCCGGATATCCATCAAGGTATTATTCGAGGGTATACAGGACGTACCCCCGGTCAACAACGGTAGGAAAATATCTCTTAAAAAAGGATCGAAGGATGGGGGAGTCAACTGGCTGACCTTAACCTGCTCATCAACAGCGAATTCCTTGATCTCCCAGCGGATAAAATGCGCCAGACCGGTCTGGCGCCCCAAAACACCCTTTGGAATACCGGTCGAACCGGATGTGAAATATATATAACAATTATCACTGAACTCTCTTTCGAATTCAAGTCGTCCGGCCTCTATACCGGGGTCCAGGTTGAAAACATTATCTTCAGGTTCATATGTATTCCGGGTTCCATCTATTAACAAAGTCTTAAACCGGGGGCCGTTCTCACCCTGGGTAAGGATATCTTTTATTTTTCCATAATATTTTACAGCAGTAATTACCCACTCCGCATGTATCTCTTCAATCATCTTTTTTATCCGGTTATCGGGGAATTCCGGGTTGAGTGGAACAAAGACCAACCCGCTTTTTAATAAACCGATAATCGATTCGATTAACTCAGGGGACCGATCAAGAAGGATTATGACATGTGGTGTTGCTTCTATCTTCCCATGCATAAAATTGGCAATTTGATTCGATTTTTTTTCGAGCTCTAAATAAGAAACCGATCGTGTTTCACTTTTTACGGCAATCTTCTCGGGATATCGTTTTGCCGATTCACCAATTCCGGGAACAAGGTATTCGGTTGTCATCCGGTATTCTCCTTTGAATTTTGGTAAAAGCAGGAAGTGCAGCTTTTTTAATTATATATCTCAAAATCCTTATCGAAATCGTCGGTGTCCACGCCCCCTAACGAATCGATTTCGGATAGTTTGATTTCCTCATTTTCTAATACACTGTGGACAATATGTAAAAAATTATCCAACACGGCCCTGATGGTATACTCATCGTAAAGATTGGCCTTATATACCAGGTTCATCCGGGTACATTCACTTTGATCTTGCACATACAATGTGATGTCATACTTGGGAGAGATGTCGTCGGTGCTGTAAGGACGGATTTCAATATCACCGGTACGAATACTGTCACTCCTTTCCTGCGGGAAATAGTTGAAGAGGATACTAAATAGTTCATTCTCCTTTGAATTTTCATGTTCACGCATGTTAGAAACCAGCATTTCATAGGGATAATCCTGGTTATCCAATGCCTCCAGGATGTTGTCTCCGCTTTTAGACAGGTGATGCAAAAATGTATCGTTATCATCGATTATGGTGCGGATTAAAACCACATTCAAGAATATGCCTAAAAGATGCTTGAGATCGAAATGGTTCCGAATCGACGCCGGGATGCCTATGGTGATATCTACCTGGTCGATCTCCTTTGACAAAACAACCTGGAAAACCGTAATCAAAAAGACAAATTTCGTTATATTGTGCCTGCCGCAGAATTTTTCGATTTTTTTGGTCGTCGAAGCGTCGAAAATCAGCGGCTCCTGTTTTCCGTCCACCTGGTTGTAGGATTGGAAATTATCGATTGGCAGCCTGGTAAAGGAAAAATTTTCTAACTTTTTTAGCCAGTATGCTTCTTGTTCTTTGCGTTTCCCGCCTCTTGCAATGCGGTTCTGCCAGGCTGCATAATCTTTATATTGCACCCGTAACGGGGGCCGGCTTTCCCCTTCATATAAACGGGCGAATTCATCGATCAGTAACTCCATGGAAGAACCGTCGGATATAATATGATGGATATCGAACAAAACAATATATTTTTCTTCGGTTAGTTCGAAAAGTGCAACCCTCAGCAGGGGTGGCGTGCTTAAATCAAAGGGTTTTACAAAATCCTTAATTTTGTTTTTTATATCATTGTTTTGATCTATTTTTTCATACTCTATTCTAAAATTGATATGGCCCGTAATTTTTTGTGCCGTTTCGCCATCTGTCTCGCAAAAATATGTACGCAGGGTTTCATGCCGGTTGATAATTCTTTGCATGATGTTTTTAAATTTTCTCCTGTCCAATTTACCCTGGATTGTAAAGACCAGCGGCATATTATAACTGATGTCCTTCGAATCGATCTGCTGTAAGATATATAACCTGTTCTGGGCTGAAGATAATTCATAATGGGTCTTTTTTTCCACCGGATATATAGAATCATATCCTGTATTTGCTGCGACTTTTAGGTATTCAGCCAATCCTTTTATTGATCGTGCGCTAAAGAATTCTTTTAATGTCAACGTGGTATTTAATTCTTTATTAATCTTAGATACTATTACTGCGGCTTTTAAAGAATGCCCTCCTAACTCGAAAAAGTTAGCGTGAATACCGATCTTATCTTTTCCTATACCGAGACCATCAGACCAGGTTTCCACCAATTTTTCTTCTATTTTATCCCTGGGGGGCACGTAACCCTGACCGGGTTTTATTTCAGGCTCAGGCAACGCTTTGCGGTCTATCTTGCCGTTGGGGGTGAGCGGTATTTTCCCCAACTGTAGAAAATAGGAAGGGATCATATGATCGGGTAAATATTTTGACAAATATTCCCGCAATTCTGTTGATCCAGGTACCCCTACAGATTCCACACTTTTCGCAACGATGTAGGCGCAGAGATAATTATCACCATCTTCCAATTTACCGGCTGTTACTACAACTTCTTTCACCTTCTCATGACTCAACAATTGATTCTCAATTTCTTCCAACTCAATCCTGAAACCTCTTATCTTGACCTGATGGTCCATCCTGCCTAAATATTCTATGCTACCATCCGCCAGCCAACGGGTTAAATCACCGGTTCGGTATAATCTTTCTCCTTCAATAAACGGGTTATTTATAAACCTGTCCCGGGTTAATTCCGGCCGGTTTAGATAACCGCGAGCTAATCCGACTCCTCCTATGCATAATTCACCGCTAATATTGAGGGCTTGAAGGTGAAGAGATTCATCGATAATATAATTCCATGTATTATGTAATGGCTTACCTATGGGTATTTTATCAATCTCTTCACGCAAATCCAAAGAATACCCGGTTGTATAAATTGTGGCTTCGGTAGGGCCGTAGATATTTTCAAATCTAACTGCTGTGCCCAATAGCGCCGCTCTCTTTGCCAGGCTTTCCGGGAAAGCTTCACCTGCCGCCAAAACATATTCCAGGCTTTCCGGTATCCCTTTTTTGTCTTCTGCCAGGCTATCCAAAAATACTTTTAACATAGAGGGAACAAAATTAATATGAGTCACGTTACCGCACCTCACTGCCGCAGCAATTACCTCCGAATCACCTTCCTTACCGGCTTCAAGTATTACCAATTTTCCTTCCCCGAATATCCAGCCAAATAGCTCGGTTACTGAAACATCAAACATGTAATTGGTCTTTAATAGGTAAGCTCCATACTCTTTTAGAGGATACAACTCCTCTAAGTTCTCAAGGATATTAACGACACTTCTATGTTCGACTAAAGTTCCTTTGGGAGTGCCGGTGGAACCGGAGGTGTAAATAACGTAAACTAAGTCCAATGGGGTATTGACAATATCAAGGTTTTTTATGTTCCCTGTGCCGGGATAAGAAACTTCATCTCCTATATGAACCACCTCTCCGGCAAAATCGATTCCCTCAACCTTTGGCCTATCCGTAACCAGGAACCTTGTCCCACTGTCTCTTAAAATTAGCCTGATACGGTCTCCCGGGTAGTCAGGGTTTACCGGCATATAAGCCCCTCCCGATTTAAGGATACCCAGAATCCCGGTTATCATCTCTAATGAACGCTCTACAATTATGCCGACTATCGTATCGGGCAGCACTCCTTTTGACCTTAAAAATTGTGCCGGACGATTGCTTTTTCGATTCAACTCTTCAAAGCTGAGGTGATTGTTTTCATATACCAGGGCTGTTTTATGCGGGTTCTTAGCCACCTGTTCCGCAAATATTTCATGGATTGTCTTATCTTCGGTGAAAGCAGTTCGTGTGTTATTATATTTATTCAATATATCCTGCTTCTCTTCCTCCGATATTATCTCAATCCTGATAATTTCCATCTCCGGGTCGGTTATTACTGTCGATACGATTTTTCTGAAATAGTTCGTATATCGTAAAATGGTCCTCTCTCTAAACAGCTTTGTACAGTATTCAAAGGAGAGACGCAGCTTCGCCTCTACTTCCAGTATCTGCAATGTCAAATCAAACTTCGATATATTACTCTCATACTCTAAAGGAACCAACTTTAAACCCGGTATCTCTATCCTGGCTATATCCATATCCTGCTTGGAAAGCATCACATCAAATAGAGGATTCCGGCTCATATCCCTGTTTACCGCCACTCGTTCCACCAGTTCTTCAAAGGGGTACTCCTGGTTCTCAAATGCCGCGGAAGCCCTATCCCCGGCTTCTCTTATAAAGTCCAGGAAACGCTTTTCTCCCGAAGGATTGTTCCGTAGCGCCAGGGTGTTAACAAACATTCCCAGGATTTGCGATAGATCCTCATGCCTGCGGCCAACTACAGGTGTACCGACTATGATGTCTTGCTGACCGCTCAATTTGCTCAATAGAATATTGAATACAGCGAGCAGGACCATATACAAAGTAGCATTCTCCTGTAAGGCCAAAGCTTTTAATGCTTCGATCTCTTCGCTGCTTAACTCAAAGCTTATATGTTTTCCTGCAAAGTCCTGCATCGCAGGTCGCGGGAAATCGGTTGGCAGGTCGAGTACCGGTATTTCTCCGGCGAATTCTCCTAACCAAAAGGCTTCCTGTCTATCCAGGACTTTTTTTCCCTGTCGAGCTGACAGCCACTCGGAGTAATCTTTGTATTGGAAGGTCACGGGTGGAAGATTCTCTCCTTTTAAAAGGGAAATAAATTCCTTTATCATTATTCCCATCGAATGACCATCGGAGATTATATGGTGCTGGTCAACGACCAGGATATGGGAAACAGCATTCCCGGTACTTAATGGAGTGAATAATTTTATCAGCCCTACGCGCAGCAGAGGCGCTTGCGATAAATCGAAGGGACGGATGAAACGCCCGATGATACTGCTTGCGAGTTGAGATTTGTCGGGGGAGGGGAATTCTTCGCACTGAGACGCAAGATTTTGCGTCTCTACGGTTCTAAGGGTTTGATGAATTGACAACGGTTGACGCGGTGCGTCTATCCTAATTTTCCACAGTGATTTGTGAAAAATCCCCCTACGTTCCTGCGCTTCTTCATGCTCTTCGATTTTGAATATAATGTCTTCGGGATTATGTATCTTTTGGACAGGTTCCTCATCGACCATAGTGAACGATGTTCGCAAACTTTCATGCCTGTCTATTAGTTTCTCGAAGGCGTCTGCAATTTTTCCCCGGTTAATTTCTCCCTCTACGAGCATGGCTATCGGGATGTTATAAACGGTGTTATTCGTTTCCAACTGCTGCAAAACATACAATCTTTTCTGAACCGATGATAGGTTATAATAATCCTTTTTTGGCGCCGGTTCCATGAATATGAATTTCTCTTTCACAGCCGATTCTATATGCAGCGATAATCCTCTTATAGTCGGCATCTTAAATATGTCAACCAGTTTTATACTCGTATTAAGTTCCTTGTGAATTTTTGCCGCCAACAGGGTGGCCTTTAAGGAGTGACCACCTATCTCGAAAAAGTTTGTATCTATCCCGATAGAAGCCGGCAAAATATCTAACACCCGGGACCAGATATTTACTAATTTTTTTTGCAATTCATTTTCGGGAGGAGTGTTTCCTGTTGCTCCTTCGCTCAAGCCCGGGACCGGCAAAGCCTTACGATCTACTTTACCGTTGGGATTCAAGGGAATATTATCGATGAATATAAAATGAGAGGGAATCATATAATTGGGCAGGTTGTGGGCGAGAAATCGCCTGAGATCGGAAGGAGATAACCCACCCCGGCCAACGGCCACCCCTCCGGGGGAGGGGAATTCTTCGGGCTGAGACGCAAGATTTTGCGTCTCTACGGTTCTAAGGGTTTGATGAATTGGGCCACTATGGCCGGTTTCGGATTCTGTACTTTTCGCGACGATGTAGGCGCAGAGATATTTTTCTCCCTCTGAGGTAGTTAAATCTATTACGACTGCTTCTTTTACTTTCTCATGCTCTAAGAGCCGGTTTTCGATCTCTCCGGGCTCTATCCTGAATCCCCGGATTTTTACTTGGTGGTCGATCCTGCCGAGAAATTCAATGTTGCCGTCAGGCAGCCAGCGCACTAAATCCCCGGTTCTATATAAAAAGTCTGAACCCTCAACAAAAGTTTTTGGAAGTCCCAAAAGCATGTGGTGTAGAGTTCTTCTGAGATGGCCCGAAGGGGCTTCTATAGTTCCCCACGCAGTGGGGGCGGAGGCAAAAGACACAAAACTATCTTTTGTCAATTGCGGCCTGTTCAGGTAACCGGAGGCAACACCGCGACCGGCAATATACAACTCCCCGGCCGCATTTACCGGGCACAATTGCTGATTTTTATCCAGGACAAATAATCGCAGGTTGGCAACAGGCTTGCCTATGGGTATACTTGAGAGTCGTTTAAACTCTTTATAACTCTCTCTGTCGATCTCCAAAATCGCCGATATGATGGTGGCTTCCGTAGGGCCATACATATTAAATAAACGGCACTCTTCACTTACCGATGCCAGGCTGCGTTCCACCAGGTCATAGGTCAATTTTTCGGCCCCGATAAACAGGTATTTCAAGGTCGGCAATTTCCTATCCCGGGCCACGATGTATTGATATTGGGTGGGAGTAACATGAAGTATCGTAATCTCATTGGCGGTAATAAAATCGCTGTATACTTCGGAGTTAAGCAGCACTTCATTGGAGACCATGTAAAGGGCAGCCCCGGCGGTCAAAGTGATGAACATCTCCCATACGGACCAATCGAAATAGTATGAGAGATTCCGGATGGCTCGTTCACCGGGACCGATGCCGAGTTCCCGGTAACCCCAATGCACTAAGGGACTGAAGTTGGCATGGGTG
>JAGLQA010000369.1 GCA_023137075.1 Candidatus Aminicenantota bacterium | reverse complement strand
GGAAATCGATTTCGATAAATCCAAAAAGATTTTAGATATCGGCTGCGGCACCGGGCGGCACGCCATCGAACTGGCCAAGCGGGGGTACCATGTGACAGGCATTGATTTGTCGGAATCCCAACTCAACCGGGCAAAAGAAAAAGCCAAAAACGAGAATATAAATATCGATTTTATCCGGGCCGACGCAAGAAACTTGAACTTTCACAATGAATTCGACCTGGTCATTATGCTGTGCGAAGGGGCGTTTCCCTTGATGGAAACCGATGAGATGAATTTTGAGATTTTAAAAAATACGAAAAAAGCGCTGAAACCTGGGGGTAAATTATTATTAACCACCCTAAATGCGCTGTTCCCTTTATTTCATTCGGTGCAGGAATTTCTCAAGGAGAATGAGTTTCGCAGTAAAGGCCACCACTTCGACCTGATGACCTTCCGCGAAACATCAACGGTAGAAATCGTCGATGATTCAGGGATAAAGAAAGAGATCACGAGCAGCGACCGCTATTACACCCCCTCGGAAATGACCTGGTTTTTAAGGTCTCTCGGTTTTAAACAGGTGGATATTTATGGCTGTCAAACGGGGAAATTCAGCCGCGGCGCCCCATTGAAAACCGATGATTATGAAATGCTGGTGATTGCGAATTAAATTTTTGTATGAAACAGAAAAAGATTTTTATCACCGGGATTAGCGGTTGTGTCGGGCACTATCTCTTCGATCTGCTCGCCAATGCCCCCGGTGTCCGGCTATTTCTATTAGTTCGCAGCCCGGATAAAATCTGTTTCTCTTATAAAAACAATCCCCGGATCGAAATTATTAACGACTCCATGCAGCATATTCATAAATATGAAAATTTACTAAAAAAGATGGAATATGTCGTGCACCTGGCCGTAAGCTGGGGTGGCAGGCAGGTTTACAAAATCAACGTGGAAAAAACCCTTTCTCTATTTTCGTCCCTTGATCCTGAAACCTGCCGGAAGGTTATTTATTTCTCCACTGCCAGCATCCTGAACGAAAATAACCGCCTGCTGCCCGAAGCGGGAGAGGTTGGCACCGACTACATTAAAAGCAAATACCACTGTTTCCGGCAATTGCCGGGATTAAAAATTTACGATAAGATTTACACCTTGTGTCCCACGGTCATTTTAGGAGGAAACGGCAGTCATCCCTATGCTCATGCTTCAAAGGAATTAAAAAAGGCCTGGAAATATCTCCCTCTTATAAAATTCATCAAGATAGACGGCAGTTTTCATTTCATTCATGCCCTTGATGCGGCTCTTATGGTAGAATACCTGTTAAAAAACACCTTTCCCGACAAAATAATTGTACCCGGCAACCCGGTTTTATCGGTGAACGAATGTATCGACCAATTGTGCCGGATTGCCGGCATAAAACGGAGAATCGCCTTTGATATGACCGGAATTCTGGTGAGATGCCTGCCGGTGCTGCTTAAGAAGAGGCTGTCGGCATGGGATATTTACTCGTTGAAAAAACGTCATTTTTGTTGCAAGACTATCAATCTAAAAACCCTGGGCCTGTCATCCAACTACGATACCTTAGCAAAATGCCTCTCCCCGAGTAATAGTTAAGCTGCCTTCATTTGCAGCAACTTCCCTAATCACCCACCCACTCGTTTCATCCCCTATTTTAGCATGAACAAATTTTTTTTGCCAAATGTTATGGAAATTTCCACTTTAACTTTATTTTGTGATGGTTTTCTGTTAAAATGAGATATTCCCAAACAGGGAATGCCAGGTACTTATAATATGACACTGATAAAATTATTAATGCTTCTTCTCATCGCTTTTGTATGCGGCTCTATCGGCGCCAGGTTGGCCGGCTCAGATAATAGAGGCTGTTTCACCAGCATTGTATTAGGTTTTATCGGTGCGTTAATAGGCAGTTGGTTAAGCAAGAAATTAGGGATAGAGGATTTTCTGTACTTCCGGTCGATCCCAATATTCTGGTCCATTATCGGTTCTGCCGTATTCGTAGCTGTTATCAACCTGGTTTCCGGTGGTTCGGGAAAAAGGTAGGAGTATGAAGTGTTCGAAGTGCGGATTTGCTATCCCCAGAGACATTAATACCTGTACGCGCTGCGGCACCCCTGTTATAAAAAAAGGATTCACACCAACCCGCTATATTAAAGAGGATTTCGAAGACGGACCGGCTCTCTCTTTTTCCCCCGGTGATTCCTTTGGGGATAGGTACCGGCTTGTGGAGGAGATCGGCCGGGGCGGTATGGGTAAAATCTATAAAGCCTGGGACAAGGAACTTGAGATCCATGTGGCCATCAAAATGATTCACCCGGAGCTGCTGTCAAAACCCGACACCATGACCAGGTTTAAAAAAGAAATCCTCATCGCACGAGAAATTACCCATGAGAATGTGGTCAGGATTTACGATTTTGGCGAAATGAAGGGGATAAAGTTTATTTCCATGCAGTATATTGATGGGGAGAACCTGGCGGAATTGATTCACTCCTCGGGAACTTTGAGCATCGAAACGGCCATCAAGATTGCCAGGCAAATCTGCCGGGGGATGAAGGCCGCTCACAAACAGAATATCATTCACCGGGATTTGAAGCCCCAGAATATCATGATCGACAAAAACGGGAAAGTATTCATTACCGATTTTGGCCTGGCAAAATCCTTAGAGGATGCCGGGCTCAGTATGAGCGGGATCGTTATGGGAACGCCCCAATACCTGTCTCCCGAACAGGCCATGGGTGAAAGGGCCGATCAAAGGTCCGATATATACATGCTGGGAATTATCATGTACGAAATGCTTACCGGGAAAGAACTCTTTTTTTCCGAAACCGTAATCGGTTACCTGCAAAAACACATCCAGCAGAAACCTACCTCTCCATCGACGCTAAACCTGCTTATTCCCCCTTTTTTTGAGAAAATTATTCTCAAATGCCTGGAGAAGGAAAAATCAAAACGATACCGGGATGTGGATGAGCTTCTCCGGGACCTGCATAAGGAGAAAGTGGCGTCGGGCACGATATTCCTTTCGGCCAGATCAAGAAGAATCCTGAAGTACATTGCCCTCACTTCACTGATAGTGATAGCTGTCGCCGCTTCTTTTTATTACTTTTTTTTAAGAAAACCGGGACCTCCCTCCGGACCATTGATTGAAGATAATAGAAAATCGGTAGCGGTCATGCCCTTTGCAATCAGTGCCGGTAAAAAAGAGCTGGGTCACTGGCGGGAAACATTTCAGGATCTTTTGAACACTGAATTGTGCCAATCAAAGTACTTCCGGGTGTTATCCGGAAGACGTCTTTATGAGATATTGAAAGAGATGGGTATATTGGAGAAAAGAATTTATACACCCGGGGATCTCAGAGAGGTTTCCGCACGGGGGAAAGTAAACCATATTATTGATGGCAAATTGATAGAAATGGGAAAAGGTTTTCATGTTAATGTGAAAATCTGGGATGTGGCAAGTGAAAGCGAAAAACCTTTTAAATTTAAACCTGTAAAAAATGTGGAGAGTTTCCCTGAACTTGTTGATAAAATTGGAAAAAAAATTAGGGAAACGTTTCTTTCTCCCGAAGAACGGCGTACAGACTTTGATGAGGACATAGGCAAAATCACGACTACCTCGCATATCGCTTATAAATACTATCTCGAAGGCAAGAAGTTTTATTGGGATTCAAAATACCAGGAAAGCAACGAAGCCCTGGAAAAAGCCGTAAAATCTGACCCGAAGTTTGCCATGGCATACAGGAGGTTGGCTGTTAATCATATAGACACCGGGAAGTATAAAATGGCAAAGGAGTACCTCCAGAAAGCATTAGAATTTGATGATAGGGTCTCGGAAAGAGAGCGCTACCTGATCCGTGTCCTTGACTACAAAATACTAAAAAATTCATGTGAAAAGGCTCTGGAAACGTGCAAAGAATTGCTCAGGAATTATCCCGATGATGAAGAAGGAAAAATAATCCTGGGGTCAATCTATCGTTCCCTGGAAGATTGGGAAGAAGCCGAAGAACAATATAAAAATATTCTCGAAACCAATAAAACATCCTGGTTTGCTAATACAAACCTGGCCTATATTTATATGGTAAAAGGCGAGTTTGAGAAAGCCAGGGACCTGATGCAAAAGAATCGACACCTGTTTTCTAATCGTCCGACCTATCACCGCTATCTCACCTACATCTATTTTTATCAAAAGGAATATACTCATGCTCTATCGGAGATAAAGGAATCTCAGAAAATTTCAACAGAAACGGATTTAGATCCAAATATCCTGCTAATGGGCATCTATCATCATTTAAATGGAAATCTGAGCGAGGCCGAGAAATATTACAAACAACTCATGGAAGCAGATTACACAAGCACCCGATCCAGCGGTCATCTCTGGATGTGCAGGCTCTATTTAACGACAGGGAAATATAATCAGAGTAAAGAAGCGGCCAGGATGGGGATAAAACAAGCCCGGGAGGCCGAACTTGAAGCTGCCGAATCGAAATTATACCTGTATTTATCCTATATCCATTTGCGATTGGGAAATGGACCCGGTGCATTTGAGGCAGCTCAAAAGGCGTTAAAAGCCACTGGCGATATCAGCCCCACAGAAGTAATCAATATACGAATATTTGCCCTGCATTTACAAGGACGCTCTTATATACTGACAGCAAATATCGAGAAGGCAAAAGAAACCGCAAGTCAACTTAGCAAGTTAATTGGAAAAAGTGGAATAAAAAGACAGAGGAGACTTTATTATCTCTTGATGGGGAATATCGCCAGGGCTGAGAATAAAGTCCCGGATGCGATAAAACTATTTGAGCAGGCCCTGCCCCTGCTGTCCAACCAGGTGGGGGCTTTGGATGATTGGGCCTTTTATATCGAACCTCTCGGCACGGCCTACCTAAAAACCGGCAATCTTAAAAAGGCGGAAGAACTTTTCAAGACGGTTCAATCTTTATCGGTAGAGAAGCTGAGGTGGGGGGACATCTATGCCCGAAGCTTTTATAGACTTGGCAAAATCTACCAGGATAAAGGGGAAGAAGAAAAGGCCATTTCACAATACAAGATTTTCATAGGGTTATGGAAAAATGCCGACAGAAATATCCCCACACTTGTCGATGCAAAACATCAGCTAGCGGTATTGGAATAAGATTTGCCTTTATTTTCCAACTCTTCCCGGAAAAGTCGCCTCTCCCTACTTTCGATTTTATTGATCTCGCAATGATGGGCCGGTACGTTTCCCATTATTGCGCCTGAAAAAGCAGCATCTACGGGACAAACCATGCAATCCTCCATTTCATCGCAGAGCATGCAGAAGGTATCCGGTGTACAGAAATGATCAATACGCAGTTTCGCATAATTGGATGAGATAAGCGGATAAACGCTATTCCGGTTCTTTATAAGGTTCTTTATAAAACTGTCCAATCTTCCGAAACAGTATTTGCGATAACCGCCCGTCTCTTCCCTGGTTTTGTAATAATCCCAGAACAAAAAGCACCCCCAGAGATTTCCGTCAGGCGCTAAGGCCATACGGGTTTTCCCGGCATAACAGGCAAAAATACCTCTTGGGTAACTCTTTCTAAAATTTATAACCGGGATAGAGCCGTTCTTTTTATAGAACGTAACAAGAAAATTTCTCATCGATTCTAATTCATCCCGGAGTAGATCAAGCGATTGTTGGTCCCACAGCGTGAGCGTAGAAAGAGAGAATTTGACGTTTGGCACTCCGAGTTCAACCAGATAACGGGTTGATTTCGTTAGATATCTTATTGTCTCCGGAGTAAAAACACTATTGGTGTCAAAATCAATGCCAGGATGTTTTAAAATTCTTTTTAAGTTGGACAGTATTTGATTAAAACTGCTCTTTTGTCTAAAAATCTCCTGCGCTAATCCATCAAAGCTTAACCTGATGGAGAACTTATGGCGGTTAAAAAATCGGATGATTTTTTCGTCCAAAAGGCTGCCGTTAGTGGTCAGCGAATATTTTATTTCTTTCTCTGATTTTTTTTCATTGATATAGTTAACCGTTTCCCTGATCAATTCAAAGGCCAGTAAAGGCTCACCTCCGTAGAAGCTAATATGACATTTCTCTGCGAAGAAAGGAGAGAAAAAATCAACCGCCTTTTTTATATTGGAGATATCAATATCTTTCTCACCTTTTTTCTGGTAACAATAAGCACATTCAAAATTGCATTTTTCAGTAACGATAAATGTGAAATCTGTCAGGTTCATCGTAAAACACAAAACTACAGGATCGGGAGATCAAATCAAAAAGTACCTCTTTTGTGCTATTTCAGGTTTACCCAATAAATATATCTACAGTTTAGTCTTGTTTTATTACGGGTCTTGCACCTTCGCACCCATAGGTGGCATCTTCCTTAGTACCTTTAATGACGGGTTTCCCCCCCTCACATCCATTAGTGGTAGCTTCTTGAGTATTCTTAATTACAGGTTTCCCACCTTCGCATCCATAGGTGGCATCTTCCTTAGTACCTTTAATGACGGGTTTCCCCCCCTCACATCCATTAGTGGTAGCTTCTTGAGTATTCTTAATTACAGGTTTCCCACCTTCGCACCCATAGGTGGCATCTTCCTTAGTACCTTTAATGACGGGTTTCCCCCCCTCACATCCGCTGGTTGCATCATCCTGCCCGAACATCCTATACAGTAAATCCAACGAATTCATGGCACTCTTTCTCCTGTCGGATAACCTCTCCCAGTCCACTTGCCCTGTTTTTTTGGCAGGCGCCCCATCGAGGAACGTCCCTATCTCTCCCAACAACGCGTGGACATTTGTTTCTCTCTCTTCTTGAAACATGTTATTCTCCTTATAATTTAGTATATAGTTTTAGTGAGCTTTTGTACTGTCCTGATAATATAAAATATAAGTAATAAAAAAAATTTAATTTTATTGTGCTATTCATTCTTATCTTTACTTTGCATCCAGGTAAACCAAAATTCCACCATCTTCCATTATCTGAACAAGATAGTAGTATAATATAAAACCTTACTTTTGTCAACTATGCACATT
>JAGLQA010000368.1 GCA_023137075.1 Candidatus Aminicenantota bacterium | reverse complement strand
GCCTGGCAGGGCAGCAGGGAAAAGGTATTCACCAGTCCCCATAATTCCAATTGGCAGCGAATCGGTATTTATGAAAACAATGTACTGAATGTGGTCTGGGGCAGCGCCATGACTGCCGGAATCTCTCAGCACTGGCGTATCCGCAACACCTGGAAATCAGACGGTTCCTGGAATAGAACCGGGAAGTTTCTCTCGAAAAATGCCACCTGGAACGGCGATTGGGACCTGGCTATGCATCCGGATATCTTCTGCAAGGGCGACCGGGCCTACGTGGTGTGGCACGAGGGCAGTCATTCAACGGATTCGATTAAATTTTCAGAGAAGCAAGGAAATGGTGATTGGTCATACCCTATCGATATTACCCCGACCGGCAAGATGTACAATTGGCCGGGAATAGTAGTGGACTCTACCGATAATGTACATGTCATTTGTTCGAAAACCGGCGGCAAGGTCTGGCATACTGCCCGGCGAAGCAGTGCCTGGTCGGACCTTAAACCGATCAACCAGACCAGGCACAACAGGGGATTTGTTACCCTGGATATCGATGATAAGGACGTACTGCATGCGGTTTTTCAGGCCGAAGGGCACATTTATTATAACTACGGCAGCAAAGGCGGCAATTGGGCCCAGGACACAAAGGTCTCCAACGGGGGAGAAGATATGTATCCCTGCATAGCTGCCGATAACAACGGCTATGTACACATCGCCTGGTGTGAAGCCGACGAGGGTTATGACGGCGATGTGTATTATTCTAAATTGGAAGCGGGTTATTTAGCGGACACCAATTCACCGATTGCCTCATTTACCCATACGCCTGAAGCGGGGAAACCGCCGCTGAAGGTCTCCTTTGATGCCGGTGCCAGTTCGGATTCCGACGGTACCATTGTCGGCTATTCCTGGGATTTTGGGGACGGCGCTTTCGGGAACGGTATGAAAACCAATCACACCTATACCCAAAAAGGCGTATATACCGTAACCCTGACGGTTGTGGACAACGACGGGCTCAGCGGCACTGCCCAGGGTTATGTCTATGTGTCGGAACCGCCGGTCCCCATTTTCACGATGACCCCTCCCATGGGAGTGGCCCCAATAACCATCCAATTCGACGCTTCCGCTTCCTATGACCCGGATGGAGAAATCGTTAAATACAGGTGGGACTTCGGAGACGGGACTTACGGCAAGGGTGAAAAAACCTCCCACAACTACGATGTGGCCGGTGATTATATTGTAACTCTTGAAGTTGTCGATGATTACGGCATCAGTGAAACCACATCAAAAGACCTGAAAATCCTGCGTGTCCATCCACCGTTAAATATCCAATATGAGTTTAAGATAAACCGGAACCTTTTCACTATCGAATACTATTATGACGTTACCTGGACGGGAAACCCCAAAAACATCCAGTATGGGATTCATGTTGCCGCTTACCGGGTGTATCGCCGCGTGAAAGGGGAGCACACTTATATCGAGAGAGTAAACGTCAGCGGGGATAAGCTTTTTTTCTGGGACAGGAGGCTCGAAAAATCGAACGAAGATCGCTACGAGTACACGGTTACCGCCCTCGACGACCAGGGTAACGAAAGTTTTCTTCAGGTCCGGAGTGCCCCGGCACCGCTGCCGCAAAAACAGAATATCCTGAAAAAAGAAAACCGGTAGTGCCGGGACAATATAAATTGTTGATGAATAGGTACGCGAATAAAAAAGTGGTTGTTACCGGGGCGGGCGGATTCATCGGCCGTTTTTTAACCGAAAAACTGGTAGACTCAGGGGCAAAAGTAACCGCCCTTATCTGGCATAAGGCAAAAGAAAGCAACAACCTGACAGGGGATTTACCGCGGGAAAAACTTGGGCAGGTCGGCATTCGTTACGGAGATTTAAAAGAGTACCGGGCGCTGCTCGAAATCATTGAGGGAGCCGATGTAGTGTTTCATTTAGCAGCCAGTAACAGTGTGCCCGACTCGCTGGCCCACCCCAAAGAAGTGATTGAAAACAATGTGACCGGAACATTGAACCTGTTATCTGCGGCCCGGGAGTGCGGCAGCGAACGAGTGGTGATTACCTCTACTGCCGGTGTCTATGGCCCGGCTTCCGGATTGCCCATCGCCGAAAACCACCCCACATTTCCCGGTTCACCCTATGCCGCGAGCAAACTCGCCGCCGAGGAGATCGCGCTCGGTTTTTACCATTCCTACGCACTTCCGGTGGTTATCCTTCGCCCATTCAACACCTTCGGCCCGGGGCAATCACAGGGAGCCGTCATCCCCGGCATTATCCAGCAGGCCTTAAGCGGAAGGGAGATAAAATTGGGCCGGATCGATTCTACCAGGGACTTCAACTACGTTTTAAATACCGTGTCCGGTTTTACGGCAGCCGGGGCAATAAAAAAAATTGAGGGTGAGATTTTTAATATCGCTTCCGGCAGCGAACATTCACTTCGAGAGGTAATCGGTAGTATCGAGAATATATTAAATAAGAAGTTAAAAATAGTCAGCGAAGATAAACGAAAAAGACCCGGTAAGAGCGATGCCGGCCGGTTGCGGGCATCCATCGAAAAAGCACAAAACCTGCTGCATTACAAACCGGAAGTAACCTTTTTTGAAGGTTTGAAATATACGGTAGACTATTATGCTCGCCGTCTGAAATAATAATTAT
>JAGLQA010000367.1 GCA_023137075.1 Candidatus Aminicenantota bacterium | reverse complement strand
ACCCACATTTTTGTCTCAGACCCTTGTTCAAAGTTCCGGTTGACATTTTTCGGAATTTTTATTAATATATACCCAATCAGGCAAATAAATCAGGAATTTTAAGCAAATTAAAAAATTACAAAAATGATCAAATGATATGAAGAAAAACAGATGAATAATATTACAAACCTTAAAACATTGCTCAGTCCCCGTACGATTGCTGTCATTGGCGCGACAAACAAGGATGGAAGTATAGGCAGAATAATTTTTGAAAATTTATTGACCTCCGGGCGTCCCCTTTTCCCAGTGCATCCGAAGGAGAAAGAAATTCTTGGTGTCAAGGTTTTTCCGGGTATCAAAGAACTTCCCGATGGAATCGATCTTGCGGTGATTGTAACCGGCGCGGAAAATTCCGTTGCAGCAGCCCTGGAATGCGCTAATAAGTGTATTCCTTATATTATTGTAGTGGCCGGTGGTTTTAGTGAGATCGGCCCACAGGGAAAAGAACTTGAAGACCGTTTAAAAGAAATCAAAGTAAAATTCGGTAGCCGAATCCTCGGCCCAAACACATTAGGAATCTTTGTTCCACGGGAGAGGATCAATACGATTTTTGTGGAGCATGGTGATAAGGCTCTGGCAGGCGGTGGCAAGATCGCCTTTATTACCCAGAGCGGTTCAGTCGGTATCGAAGCATTGGGATTGGCCAGCAATACCGGTTTTGGTTTACGGGTTTTTGTTGGCCTCGGGAACAAGTGCGATTTGGATGAACTGGATTTTTTGCGGTATTTTGCCGAAGATAAAGATACCGATTGTATAGCCCTTTATGTCGAAAACCTGGGGCATGGACGTAAATTCCTGGCAGCGGCTAAAGAAGCATCGCTGGTTAAGCCGGTTGTCCTGCTGAAAGCGGGCCAGACACCTGCCGGTGCCAGGGCGGTTATGTCGCATACCGGTCGCCTGGCCGGTTCCAATGAGGTTGTCGACGGCGCACTCCGGCAATATGGAATTTTACGCGTCTTCGATGATGAAGAGTTGTGCGATGCGGCCAAAACCCTGGTTATGTGTCCGCCCGCAAAGGGTAACCGGGTGGCTATTATTACACCTGGCGGTGGCTATGGAGTAATGGGCAGTGACCATATTGAAACGAATCGAGGTGTTGCCGGTCTTTCGATGGCTGAATTATCTCATGCGACCCGTGAATGTATCCGTGAAGCGACACTCCCCTTTGCCTCCTGTCGCAACCCGGTGGATTTGACCGCAAGCACAACCGATGAGATGTATGGAGCCACCTTAGATGCGGCGCTTGACGACGATGGAGTCGATATAGTGATTTGCGCCGTTTTTTTTTCTCCACCGGCTGTCTCTGCCGTATTGATCGCTGAAATAGCTCAGCGGGCTGCCGAATCCGCGAAACCGGTAATTGCCTTTACCAAGTATGGACCCTTTACCGATCTTTACTTACGACGATTCTACGATGCAGGGGTGGTCGGTTTTCCATCCATCAGTCGTGCCGTGAAAGCCGCCCGTTTCCTGGTAGAACGCGCCGGGTTAATCTCCGCAATAAGGGAATAATCATGGATAAAAAAGATAAAATAAAAAAATGGCACAACAATCTTGCCAATGCCGGGGCACCGGATGAGTATGAGGTAAAGAATTTATTAAGAGGAGCCGGTATATCTGTTCCCCTGGGAAAACGATTCACAGCAGGTGAAGAGATTGTTGTACCGGAACTTCGTCCACCCTTTGTCCTGAAGGTTTGCAGTGGTGATATCTTGCATAAAACCGACCTGGGGGGTGTATTATTGAACCTGGAAAGAAAATCATTGGCAGAGGCTGCGGCCGGGATGCGCAGCCGGTTCCCGGGTCAATCTCTGCTGGTGGAAGAGCAGGTTTGTTCTGAAAGTATGGAGTTTATCATCGGTGCACTGGTTGATCCGGATCTTGGTCCTTCGGTTATGATTGGTGTTGGCGGTATTTTAACCGAACTTTACAAAGATGTGACATTTCGTCTTATTCCGTGCTCAAGAAAAGAAGCCGGGCGAATGATCGAAGAGTTGAAAGTTTCTCCGGTCTTTACCGGCTTTCGTGGACTGGAAATCAACCGTGACGGATTTGTGGAACTTGTTGCAGCGGTAAGTGATTTGATAGCGACTCTGGGAGACCGTTTCGACCAGTTGGATCTCAACCCGGTGGTATTTTCAAAGGACCGCTGGATTGCGCTCGATGCAAAATTGATATTGAGCGACATGTCCATGTGGTAATAAAGGTTTTTGTGTCTTAAATTTTTAGGTGGGGATAGTTCTATAACCTCTTGTGTTCAGAAGTTCCGATGCTTTGTGCGCAATTTTCCTGTCTTCAAAGGACAACTGCAGGACACCGGCAAGATTTTCACGAATTTTTAAAATCGCAATATCCTTGATATTGATATTTTCCGCCGCCAGGATAGATGTAATATCCGCCAACATCCCCGGTTTATCTTCGAGTTCTAACCTGATATCAACCAGGGGATTAATGAATCCTTTGGTTCCGGCCGGCATTTTAAGCCTGGTTTTTTGCGCATTATGCAATTCATCTTTAAAATCATCTTGTTTTAGGCGTTCCTTAAAGGTCTTTAAGTATTTAATTAAATTATCTAACGCTTCGATAATACTGCTTTTATTATCCCTGATAATGTTGCTCCACACGGAGTAGGAACCCTGGGCAATCCGGGTAAGATCGCGATAGCCTCCGGCTGCTAATTGATAAAAAATCTCGCTTTTCTCTTCCTTTCCGATAAAATTAACCAGGGATACGGCAACCGCATAGGGCAGGTGGCTGACATGGGCAACCAGTTTATCATGAAATCCAGGAGAGAGTTTGATAACCCGGGCACCGATTTTATATAAAAGGTTGATCAACAGCGCCATTTTTTCATCCGAAGGTATTTTTGTCTTAGACGGGGTTAGCACGTATACTGCATTCTGGAATAGTAACGGGTTGGCGGCTCCGATTCCACCTTTTTCAGAACCTGCCATCGGGTGTCCACCGATAAAGGTCCATCCCTTGCCCTGGAGTTGGTCGGCCCGTATGGTGATTGAACCCTTCGTAGAACCCATATCGGTTATAAGCAAATCATTCCATTTTTTTATAGTGACAACTTGTTCCAGCAATTCAACGTTAATTTCTATCGGGGCTCCTAAAAAAAGGATATCTATATCCTCCGGTAAATCTTCAAGGTTCGGTACAGCCACGTCGATGTATCCGAAATCAACAGCTTTTTTAAGTGTTTCTTCGTTGTCAATGCCATAGATTTCGGTGCCGGGTAAGAACCGGCGCACGGCTGCGGCCATAGAACCGCCGATCAAACCGACTCCAACTATTGCAATTTTGGTTTTTTGATTTATAGTGACCTCCCGATAGCGGATGCAATCGACTTTATTTCTTTCATCAATTGGTTGAACTGGTCCGGGAACAACTGCAGCGCCCTGTCACTGAGCGCTTTTTCAGGGTAGGGGTGTACCTCTACAATTATGGTGTCGGCGCCTGCTGCTACAGCAGCCCTGACTAAGGGAATAACCATGTTGCGATTGTCCACAGCATGAGACGGGTCTGCCATTATCGGTAAATGCGTCAGTGATTTAAGTACGGGGATTGCCGAAATGTCAAGGGTATTACCTGTCTTAGGCTCAAAGGTTCTAATACCTCTCTCACAGAGGATGACCTGGTGGTTCCCACCGCTGACGATATATTCGGCAGCCATTAGCCACTCATCGATGGTAGCCGATAGGCCTCTTTTTACAATCACCGGTTTGTCGATGATTCCAAGTTCTTTTAGTAATCCGAAATTTTGCATATTTCGCGGACCCACCTGGATGATATCGACATACTTGACAAGATCGTCGATATGGTATTGATCCTGGATCTCACTGGTAACCAATAAATCATTATTGTCGGCTGCTTCTCGAAGCAATTTTAACCCTGCCAATTCGAGACCGCGAAAACTATAAGGAGAAGAGGGAGAGATAAAAGCGCCGCCTTTCAAGATTTTTGCACCCATGGATTTACAGATCATGGCTGAAGTTTCGATCTGTTCTTCATTTTCTACGGCGCTGGGTCCGGCGATAACAACAATCTCATCTCCCCCTATTGTGACACCATTATTCAGTTGTATTATTGTACTTTCCCGGCGAAAATGTCGGCTCACTAATTTATAGGGGGATGTTATTCGAACCACGTCTTCGACACCGATCAAGACTTTCAGATCACTTATATCGATATTCTCAAGAGGGCCGCTTACACCCAGGAAGGTTATTCCTTCACTTTGCGAACGGTGAATATTAAAACCTTCATCCTTTAGAAAAGCAATAATCTCCAACTTTTCATCTTCGCTTGCTTCCGGTCTCATTTTGATGATCATGCCGTTACCTTCTTTCTTATAATATGTCAAATTTTTCAAGTTTATTATATAAGAAAAAAAATAGTATTGCAAATCTTAAATAACCTTGATATTTTTTTGTTTTTGGTGTAAAAAAACAAGTTATGAAAAAGCTATCCGAAAATATCACCGAGAAGGTTCGTTCTCAATATGAACACTATCCCTATCCCGATGTCGATCCGCGGATAGAACGACCCAACATACTGGTTCCCTGTCACCTGGCATTGATGTGCGACCTGGTATGGGCCGGAAAAAAATCGCCGCAAGGACTTCGGGTTTTAGATGCCGGCTGTGGTACGGGAAGCCCGTTAGTTGCCATGGCCCTGGCATATAAAGATACTGAAATCGTGGGCATCGATTTCAGTGAGAATTCGTTGAACAAAGCCAGGCAATTAGCCGGCAGGTATAATTTAGAAAATGTACGCTTTTATAATGTGGCGGTGGAAAGGGTGCATGAATTGGGTTTAGAATTCGATTTTATTATCTCCAGTGGAGTACTGCATCATCTAAGAGACCCGGCACAGGGACTAAAAGCCCTGGGAGAAGTGCTCGATCCCCAGGGGGTCATCTCCATTATGCTGTACGGTAAATATGGCCGTATCGGTGTTAATATGCTACAGGAGGCCATAAAATTATCCTGTAACGGGGTGGACTCGATGGCCGAACACATTACTTTTGCCCGAAGCCTGGTACAGGCAATACCGGGCAATCACCCATTCAAAATCCGCAAGCAAGGAAGGGAAATTTCCGAAGGTAAGGATGCAGGAATTGTTGATTTATTACTTCATGCCCGGGATATCCCCTTCGATGTCGAATCCATATATAAATTTTGTAAGCAAGCCAATATGAAATTTTTCAGGTGGCTTTTTCCCGTCATCTACAATCCGAACACCTACATAAACGATCCTTCACTTACCCGGTATTTTGAAAATCAACCTGCGGAAGAGTTGTACCGGATTGCGGAGCTAGTTCACGGTCGTATATCTAAGCACAGTTTTTTTGCCGTAAAACCGGAATTTTCGGCTGCAAATGTCAAAATCGAAAATGGCGGTTGGCGAGAACTAAAGGCCTACCTGACCCCCTGCCTGAAGTGGAACCAGGTTGGCAATGTCCCGGGGCAAGAAGGTGTGTTTGCCATTCCCCCGGCAGTTGTTCAGGATGAGTGGGACCCCTTGCAGGTTTCACAGTGGGAACTCTTTTTCTTAAGTCAAATCCAGCCGCGGTGTACTCTCGGTGAAGTAATAGAAACTCCTGAAGTTAAAAAAGTAATCCCCTTCAAGAACAGGGAGGAGGTAAACAATGGTGTTGAAAAATTATTGAAAAAGGCTCTCGATATGCTGGCCGT
>JAGLQA010000366.1 GCA_023137075.1 Candidatus Aminicenantota bacterium | reverse complement strand
CAGGCAGCTTAACTATTACAAAACAGGAATTGGAAATATACGCACAACATTGATGATGGAATAGTAAAAATAATTTTAGTGTCCGAATATAAACTTGACATTTTCTTACGGTTGCGCTATTATATAAAAATGTCTAATTGAGGAGTTTTTATAATGACTGAGAAAAAAAAGGTCAAAACGGAAGAAACAAAAAAAACCCATGCCTTTCAGGCAGAAACAAAAGAACTGTTAAATTTAATGGTCAATTCCCTGTACACCCACAGGGAGATATTTTTAAGGGAATTGATCTCCAATGCGTCCGACGCTTTAGATAAAATAAATTTCCAGTCCCTGACAAAACCCGAACTATTGGAAGATGACGGAGAACTTAAAGTAGTTCTCGATATTGATAAAGAAAAAAATACTCTCTCCATTTACGACAATGGTGTCGGAATGAACTACCAGGAAGTGATCGACAATATCGGAACCATTGCCAAATCCGGTTCAAAGTCCTTTTTCGAGCAAATAAAAGCCAAAGATGATGTGGATTTAATCGGCAAATTCGGTGTAGGATTCTATTCCGCTTTCATGGTTTCCGAAAGAGTGACCATCGTTTCGCGGGCTGCGGGCGAGAAACAGGGTACGAGATGGGAATCCACCGGGGATGGCTCTTATACCATCGAAAAAGTGGCTGAGGAACCACGCGGCACTAAAATAATCCTTTACATCCGGGAAGAGTGCCGGGACTCCTCCAACCCGGAAGAAGATTTTTTAAATCAATATACCATCCAGAACCTGATAAAAAAATATTCCGATTATATCCGCTATCCCATCGAAATGGATTTTTACCGGGAAGAACCGGAACGGGATAAGGATGGCAAAGTCGTGGAAGGCGGCAAGACACAAACCATAATAGATAGACGGGTATTAAATTCGGTCACACCCATATGGGAGCGAAATAAAAAAGAAATTACCAAAGATGAATATTTTCAATTCTATAAACACCATTTTCATGATTGGAATGAATATGCCGACGTGATACACATCAAAGCGGAAGGAAACGTCCAGTACACGGCCCTTCTTTTTATGCCTACCCGGGCGCCATCCGACCTGTACGATAAAAACTTTGCCCGGGGCATCCAATTGTATTCCAACCACGTTTTTGTCATGAATGACTGCCGGGACCTGCTGCCCGACCACCTGAGATTCGTGCGTGGTTTAGTGGATTCCCCGGATTTCTCGTTAAATATTTCCCGGGAGATACTGCAGCACGACACGCAGCTCAAAATAATCGGCAAGAACCTGGAGAAAAAAGTCCTGGAATCTTTGAAAAAACTTCTTAAAAATGATCGCAAGCTTTACGAGGAGTTGTGGCAGGAAATCGGGAAAGCTGTCAAGGGCGGCATCTATATGAAGTATAAGAACAAAGAGAGCCTGCAAGACTTATTACTGTTCCCCACCTCTCATCCGGAAGAGGAGATAACGACACTTAAGGAATATGTGAAACGCATGCCGGAAGGCCAGGAGGAGATATACTATGCCACGGGCAAAGATATTGAAACCATCAAACGGATGCCCCAATTGGAAATTTTCCGGGAAAAGAATATCGAAATCCTCTACTTTGTCGATAAAATAGACGAATTCCTCACCCAGAATCTCGATGAATACGACGGTAAAAAAATGAAATCCGTGACCCGCCAGGATTTGAAATTAGAAGAGATCATCGGGAAAAAGAAGGGCAGCGAGAAAGGAACGGGTAAAAAAGAACCGGAAGAAGATAAAGAGGAAGATGAATTTAAAAAGCAAGAAGAACGATACAAAGGTTTGTTAGAGGCAATAAAGAACCACTTAGGAGAAAAAGTAGCGGAAGTGAGGTTAAGCAAAAGGTTGAAAAAAAGTCCCGTGTGCCTCGTCACCACCAGTTCCGGGGTTTCTTTTAACATGGAACAACTCTTGAAAGGGGTTAATCAGCCCACGGCCAGGGCCAGGAAAATATTGGAATTAAATTCTAAACACAAATTGTTCTCAATCCTGAGAAAACTCTATAAAAAAGATAAAAATTCTGCCGAAATGAAGAATTGCAGCGAAATTTTGTTCAACCAGGCTTCCCTGATCGAAGGATATGAACTGGAAAATCCCGTCGAATTTTCCCAACACTTAGGAGAGTTACTGGTCAAAGCCTACCGGTAAAAAAAACGCAAAAATTTCCGTCTCTACCATCTTCGATTAACAAATTGCCTTCGCCGACCCTGCCGGGGGCCAAACTTTTGGTTTTCCGTCAATTTATTTTTTTGTTTCTTTCCAGGTTAAAATGAACTTAACCGCAGCTTCCACCCACTGCGTGACTATCTTTTTGCCCATTTCTTTGGTCGCCGTTTTGGGATCTCCGAATGTCCATATCCCGTTATTGGAAATTTCATGACTTGCGCCGCCTTTTTTTGTCTCCACCGGAACGCCCAATAACGTGTTGAGAACAGCGTCAAAACCCGGGTTTTTTTCAGCCAACTTGCGAATCTCTTTCATCTTATCGGTTAAGGTGATTTTCGGTTTCTTCACTCTCGACATTCGTACAAGTTCCGGTTTCAGGTAGAGCATGATGGAGGTTTCACCAATCCCGGCATGATAATCGAAAGGCGCAACTTCTTCAGTTTCGTTTAGGAATGTGGCGCCAATCCCGATATTAACGGCGCTGGCTTCGGTCGTATGGTTGATCTTGTGAATAACATTACTCCCCACGATGTTGTTTCCACCGTGGTAGTTAAAAAACATGAAGCGGCGGAATCCATACATCATCAACATTTCACAGGTTTCAAACAGGACCGCTTCCATGGTCTCCGGTTTCAGGCTCAATGTGCCGGGAAAACCGGAATGGTATACGCTGTACCCGGATAGAAGAACCGGGGCAACCACCACGCCGGTGCGCGCCGAAATCATTTTCGCTATCTCGGACGCCTCGTAATAATCGGTACCTAAGGGTAGGTGAGGTCCATGCTGTTCTGTTGAACCCATTGGTATAATCACCATATCGTTGGTTGTTACATATTCCCGGACATCGCTCCAGGTCATTTCCTGTAATATTAGGGGTTTCTCTTGCGGGTTGGAAAAAATAAAACTGCCTGCAAAAAGGATAAAACAGGCAATAATACACAGGCATTTTTTTTTGTTTTGATTAGCTCTATCCATAAAATACCTCCTGATATTTTTTTGAGGGAAAAATACTTTCAAAATTCGGTTCAACCACTGCCGGCACACCGGAAAACTTTAAAAATGATACTCGACGCCGAAACAGAGGGCAGAGAATATGAAGTCCCACTCCGAGTCGTCATAATAATTTCCATACGAGTCCCAGTAGTAGTTATTATAGTAATCGCCGTAATATTCGCCGCTCCAGCGGAATTCGCTTCGTAAGGTAAAGCGCCTTGAAAGAGGATACTTGATGCCGATCCTCATGGCTGTGGCTATGACCGTGTCGTCACCGGTGGAGATGTACCGGTCGTGTTTGTCGTAATACCCTAAGTCGGACAGGAAGTGAAGGGTGGCGCCGACTCCGAAGGTGAATGATACCGGTAAGCGCCGTAAAAACCATTCCAGGTCAACCATTACGGTTAATGTACCGATTTTTTGGTCGCGGGCATAGTCGCCGAAATCGAAAGTGAACTCCGAATAATCGGCCTCGAGATTGAAAAAGAACCGGTCCCGGATATTGACCAGGCGGAATCCACCGCCGAAAAGGGAGGAAAAGGCATTGGCAGATCGCGTACCCAGTTCTAAAAAATGTTCATCCGTCGGGTTATAGCGACCGAAAGAGCCCATGGTATAAAAATAGAGACTCTTCAGGGAAAAGTAGGTCACCCGTGCCTCCTGTTTGGATAACACCATAGACCCGGCCGTTATCAAAAAAAACAATACAATGGATGTAATCACTCTTTTTTTCATAATCATGTATTATAAGAAAAAAATCACCATTAATCAACATGAGCGGGAATTATAATTTTAGCCACGGATTTACAATGTAGTGTGTACAGGGCTGCGTCATTAGTTGTGTCTACCAAAACACTTTTTTAAAACGTTGAATTATCGCGCCTTTCGACCATGTTTTTTTTTAGCTTTTTTCGGGTGTGCTTTTTTTTGTGTCACCATTCGATGACTTCCAGAAATCGTTCATTATCCTGCGGGTTCTGTCGTGCGCTTCCGGCATAAGGTGTGCATACCTCTGAGTCATTAAAATATTTTGATGACCCAGGAGATTTTTTAATGACATGATGTCACAACCACCGGTTGCGTACAGACTCGCCGCCGTGTACCGTAAATCATGGAACCGGAAATCTTCAATTTCCGCTTTCTCCTTCGCAAATTGAAAACGATAATTTACATAAGATCGTTTTACTCCCGAACCATATTTCTTTAGAAAAACATAATCTCCTTTAGCCCGGCTCTCTGTCAGGCTTTCGAGTGTTTCTCTTA
>JAGLQA010000365.1 GCA_023137075.1 Candidatus Aminicenantota bacterium | reverse complement strand
AACTCCCGCTGCCGCTTGATGGATTTACTGGCTTGCCAACCACTTAATACATCGAGCACCGTGATTTCCGGTTTCTTCCGCTTTTGGGCCAACGCTTCGGCTACTAAGTTGCGGTAGTCTCGACAGGAGTAGTAATTGGTTTTTTCCAATACCTGGTTTATTTCCTCGTCGGAGAGGGTGATTTTTTTGCGTTTGAACATCTCTTTAACAAAGGTTTTACGCTCCTCTCCTTCTAAGTCGAAAATAGGCACCTGGATGGGCGCGCGACTCTTGATGTCGGGATCGAGTTCGTCGGGACGGGAAGTCATGAGTCCCCAGAGCACCTTGCCGAGATAGCGGGGATCACCCATCATCTTGATAATGTTGCCGGAAAGACGCTGCTCCGTTTGATGGGTCTGGCTGGCGTGCACCGAACCGAAGGCCGTGTGCGCTTCATCTACCAAAATGAGTATCTTGCCGAAGGTGGCTATGTGCCAGCGCAAGAGTTCAAAAAAACGGTCGGTCTCCCCGAAATAGGAACCCCGGATCCCGGCCAGTTCAATCACTACCCGTCCGGATTCGCTGGCATAGGCTTCCAATTGAAAGGTTTTGCCGGAACCGTTGGACCCGGATACCAGTATGGCGGATACCGCGGTTTCGGGGTCCTCGCAACGCTCGAAGATGGTGGTGAATATCTCCCCGGTTGCCTTGAAGCCCACGATGTCTTTCGATGTGTGGGAGGGATACTTGATGCGGATAATATCTCCCAATTGGGCTTGCAGGATATTGTTGACCTCCTTTACCACGTGCTTCCGGCTCAGGGTTTCTTTTGTCCTGGCCGCCACTTCCAGCAGGTCCTTAATATTGTGCAGGGCCAGGCCGGCGGTGTCTTCCACAAAGGTCTCCTGGCCGTGACTGAAACGGATTCCCTTATGCAGCGAGGTAAAGTGTTTTACAAATTGACGCCTGTCTTCCATGCCGGGCAGATCGATTTCGATGTGCTCGGCATGGGGGAGCGCAATAATCTTGTTATTGATCTCCGATTTTACCGAGTTAATTAATATAAAAAGTTCCGGGCTTTCACGAAACAATGGGCCGGACACCCAGGACAAAAAAGAGATAAGACATTGGCGCTCAAGTTCCGAGAGACGGGAATAGTCCCCCGCGGAAAAGAGCGCCCCGGCAAACTGGAGTACTACACACAGCGGTTTAAGGGCCGGTTCCAATCGCCGTACCCGCACAAAAGCTTCGCCCATGCCCTGGAGCAGCACTAAGGCCGACAGGGGCGAATGCTTCGATTGAACGATCATGCCTTTTAACGCTTCTATCCTTCCGGCGGGCGTATAGTAACCGTCCGTGGATTCGCAGATGCGGGTTACTTCATCTTCGGTTTCCCGGTCATAGAAGCTGATACCCGTGGCAATGTCCATTCGTACAATATTAAATTTATTTTTTAGTTCTAAATTCAGTGTCTGCTCTAAGGCGAGATAGTTCTTTGCCTTCCGGCTGTAAAAAATCCCGTTTACATCGCCGGTCAGGATAATAATATTTTCCCTCCTCAGGGTATAAGCCTGGCTCAATGAATCGAGAAACTCAGGCCGGCTTTCATTTTTTTCGGTTTTTTCCCTGCTCATTTTATCTTTTCCACTCCTCTTCGGATACGGTTCTGAAGGAATCTTTGCAGCTCAAATCAAAGTCCCGGATGTGCTGCCTGTGGTCCGGGTCCAAACCATCGGTGCGCAGCTTCCGGATGATAGCGTTCATCTCGTCGCAGTATTTAAACTCCGAGGGCCGGGGGTGAGGCCCGGGTGGTTTGATATCGGTTACGATCTTGGCGCCTTCATCTTCTTCTTTATCCGTTGTGTAATATTGGGAGAGTACCAGCGTCCGGCTGCCGAGGTAAACGGCTTCAGTCAGGTCGTGGGTGACAAATATTACCGTCATTTTGAGCTTTTTCCACTGTTCTAAGATGAACAATTGCATGTCCTGGCGGGTGGAGTCGTCTAAGGCGCCAAAGGGTTCATCCATGAGCAATATCCTGGGTTTTGTGATCAATGACTGGGCAATGGCGACCCGCTGGCGCATGCCGCCGGAGAGCTGTACCGGGTATTTATCACCGTCATTCCCCAATCCCATGCGATCTAAGTAGG
>JAGLQA010000364.1 GCA_023137075.1 Candidatus Aminicenantota bacterium | reverse complement strand
CTTTTCATGTAAATATCATCGACGCCCCTGTGGTCGACTATTTCATATTTAATGGACGTTTTTTTCCCCCTGGGATAGGTAACCTGTCCGGTGATATGCTGAGCGGCAACCAGATTTTTTAAATCTTTGACAGTAAAACCCTTTTTTATGAATTCCTCGGGCAGGTTCATGGAAATCCTGAATCCTTCCAGATGAACACTGCCGCCTTCCAATTTGTTTCCCAAAAATTTCAAAGTGAATTTTAGATGATCATCTTCCAGTTCCTCTTCACAAAAACCGGGAGCTATGCCATAAAAAAAAATCAATAAAAAAGTAATAATTCTTTTAGCCATTTTGATCTTACGAAAAGAAACAGTTAAAGGTTTCGCAGTAAATCATTAATAGTTTCATTTTACCTCACAGATTATCCCATTACAGTGCGGTATTAAGAAACATGTTCGACATATTTTTCCCCACCGTTAGGTGGGTCTGTTTTCCTGATAGTGTTTTGAAAAACGTGTATATTATTTAGACAGCTTTTATTACTATTTCAGATGACTTTTTCCTCCGACGCACCGACTACAATTCCGTTTTCGTCCAGGGCTTCTACCTTGTAGGTGTATTGTTTGTTCTGCTCAATATCCGTGTCGTTATAGGTGAAGGAAGCTCCCTGGACCTGGGAGGCGGGAACTTCCCCGATAATAGTAAATTCCCCGGCCGGGGCTTTGCGGAAGATCACATATTTGACAATGGGAATCGAATCGGGATTCTCTATGGTGGCATCGATTTTTACGTATTCTTTCTCGATAATCCAGGCTTTATCTGTTTTCCTTTCTAATTGTAGGTGCAATTTTACACTGGAGATCGTTAATGTAATCTCGTCTTCCGAACTCATTCCCTTCGTGTCGTAAGCTTTTGCCATTACACTGTGGGGACCTAAATCGAAAAGCGATGTATCCCAGATATATTTACAGGTAAAAGTAGTATTTCCCATATTCGAAAGGAGAACCGCGATATTTAATTCACTATTTTCCTTTTCCGTGATACCCAGGTTCCACTTAATATCCACCCACGGCTCTATCACACCGGTCATATCTTTTTTCGGACTTAAACTCTTAATCCAACGTTCACAGGTCGCGGCTGTGGTCCCGGCAACGATTACGGTGCCGTCGGGTTTCACTAACCAGCCGGAGATCAACATTTTACCTTCCAAAAGGATTTCACGATGGGCCGGATCTTGTTGCCTGACGAGAGCTATTTTTCCGTCTTTTCCGGGAACTATATAATAGCTATTCCCGTAACTGTCTAATTGCAGGGCAAGCGGATTATCTTCAAATACCCTGACAATATCGGTGGGATCTACTTTCGCGCTTGTATTCTGAACATTTTGATATTCCGCTGCCTTTTGATCATCGATGTAAATCTCCACTTTATCGATGCCGTCACTATCGGATGCTTCGGTTTCTATCACCACTTCCCCACTGACAAAGGCGTTACCCGGCGGACTCACGATTTCCACCTTAGGGGGTTCATTCACTAAAGCCTCGTAGTTTTCATTGACGAAATCATCCTTAACGTTGGAGTAAGCCCGGTTTGACGGTTTGAAGGTATACCCCGACAGCGTGGGTGTAACCGTTCCCGACCACCCCCTGGTGACCAGGGCGGAATAAAAACCCGACGCATCCGTGGCCGGGTTATCGGGCAGCCCGCTCAGAACCACGTTTTCGAGAGCTGTTCCACCGGAGGTGACTGTACCGGAGATGGCGTGTTGATCCTTTACTTTTATTCCGAAAAAATGCTCATTATTAAGATCGAAGATAACACTGTTGTAATTGCGGTAGACCGGGTTAAAACTCCAGCCCGTCTTTGACGGTATCAGGTTACCGGACCATCCGTGAATAACTTCAAAATGGTATTGCCCCGAGATATTCGTTTGGGTAGTGAACCCGGTGGAAAGTGTCATGGTAACAGCGGGAATGGGTTTTGCCTGTGAATCCATGACAGTACCGGAAATCGTATATTTATTGAATTGGGCTAAAAAATCCTGGGTGATATTGCTCTGAACCGGTCCGACCACCTTGGTTGGCGGTGTAAAGGAGTAGCCGACGAGGCTGGGGGTAACGCTGCCTGTCCAGTATGCCGGAACAGTATAGGAATAATACCCGTCACCTGTGGTTATTGTCGTATCTACCGTTGCGCCGTCGAAAAATGATATTGTGACGCCATCCATCCCGATTCTTCCTGTTGTATCGGACACTCTCCCGGAAATTGTATACTCGGTACTTGACGCGGTTCCCACAAAATCCTTGACCTGGTTTTCAGAAACGGGCTCTACAAAGATAACGGAGGAGGGCGTAAATTCCCAACCGACTTTCAAGGGCGTCAATGTACCTAACCAACCGCAGGGCACTGTCAATGAATAGAATCCATCCGCTCCTGAAACGGCATAGCTGCCGGTAGAAAGGGTCATTTTTACGCCACTGATGGGGTCGGTGCCATCCGAAACGGTTCCGGAAATGGTGAAGGTGAGGGGGGCCCCGGTAAAATCCTGCACGGTATCGCCGGAAACAGGACCGATGCTGGCAAAAGACGGTGTAAAAGAGTAACACGAATCGTTTGGAGTAATGGTCCCCGTCCAACCGGAACCTACCGTATGGGAATAAAATCCGCCGCCGGCTGTGTATTCATACTGAGGGGTTCCCCCATCATTGAATTCAATCATCACGCCATCGATCCCCCGTCCTCCCGTGCTGAGAACCTGGCCGGAAATAGTATAGGTTCCCTGCGCCTGTAATCCCTGCGATAAGTTCAGGAATACTATTAAAATTAAAATAACCGAAAATAAAAATGTACTGAAATTTTTGATTTTACACATTTGTTACCTCCCTCTGATATATTTGATTAATTAAATTTATTTTCATGGGTTACATCCTTGCCCCTTACCGGTTGGGAATGCCACCCTTTTTATGATCATTAAAGAAATAAATTTGCGGAAAAACCATATTTTTCTCACTTTTTCATTTTATAATATATCGAATGATATGTCAATGAAGTTCAAAATCGATACAGTTTGTAAAAATTTCTCTTATTATCTTTTGAGAAAATTATTTCTTCGGCGGTAAATCCCTTTTTAAAGGCGATCTGAAATTGCTCTCCGGTTTTTTTTCGCCATTCACCGGCTTTATTTAAATCCTTTTTCTTTAACGAACGAATATCCCGGGGAAATTCGATATAAGCCACATCTCTGTCAAACCGTCCGATATTCTCTGTGGGGATTTCTTTTATATGTACCGGAACTTTTTCACGTAACCGTTTTATAACCTTTTCCGATTTCAGGTCCCAGCCAGCTATCAATCTATCTGTAGGCAGCCCTTCGAGAAGCCCGCTCTCGCCTTCCCCATATACATTCCGCTCATATTCCCGGCTGACCACGCCTAACCGATGAATATTAAAGAATGCATTCTGGGATTGCAGGGGATCGAAACACCATCGTATCATGTTGTATCCCATCTTCAGGGCCTCTTCTCCCTGGGATTTTTTCAACAAAAAACCGTACCCCCTACCCTGGTGCTCTTTTTTGATCGCCGACATATGGGAATAGATAAAATATTCTCCTTGCCATCTGCCTATAATAGCCAGTGTAAAACCGATTAATTCGCAGTCAATATAGAGTCCCTGAATAATGCCGCCGTACTTACGAATGCGGGTCATAAAATGGTGGGATTCCACCTCTATATCGCCAAATCCCCAGGCACTTTTTTGGACATCGGCGGTCTCTTTAAAATCCTCAATGGTTTCGATGTTCTTGATCTCGATCATTTTAATACCTCTATACTACTATTTGCGAAGATTTTTTGTTGAATCGAATATAATTTATTGACATCCTGGGTTGCGGGTTCCACCCGCCTCCAGGCATAACGCCGTAAGCAAAGCTGCTCTATAGGGGAAATCCCGGAGGTCGATATATTCGTCCGGAGAATGGGCGCCTCCTCCTTTGAGCCCGATTCCGTCGATGACCGGAATCCCCGCCGCCGACAGGTGAGATCCCTCGGAACCACCACCGCTGCTGCCGGCCGGCAGTTCATAGCTTATCTCACGGGCTATATTTTTGGCAATTTCATAAAATCGCCTGTTTTTCTCATCAAATTCTAAGGCCGGGTGGGTAAATGTGGTGCTGAATTCGCAGGTCGCAGCATCGATATTGTCAATTTTCTTGATCTCCGCAACAGCCTTTTCTAACAAATCGTTGCTGTAACTTCTCACCTCAAAATCCATGGAGCTTTCCGGGGAGGCGATATTCACAGCCCGGCCCCCGGACAGGATTCCCGGGTTAAAGGAGACATCACCCAATCCCCCGGTAATTTCATCTATCCTGAAAATCAACCCGGCCAGGGCCCTATTGGCGTCTATTCCTTTTCCCGGTTCGATGCCGCTGTGCGCGGCTTTTCCCGTTATTCGCGCGTTAAGTACGATGACTCCTTTTCTCCGGGTTTTCACCGCACCGCCGGGGCAGCAGGGCTCCGGCAAAATCACGGCAGCGGCCCGGCGGCACTCCCGTAGAAGAATGGGGAGCGAGGCTTTGCTGCCGGTCTCTTCATCAGGGGTAATGATTATTTTAAGCTGTTTGCCGATTTTCAGATCGAATTGCTCACAGGCTTTTAAAATAAAGTAAAAAAGGGCGATGCCACTTTTCATATCGTAACAGCCGTTGGCATGAAAACGGCTGCCGGCAATCTTGACGGGCAGTGGGGTTTCGCTGACTTTTACCGTATCACCGTGGGCCAGGAGCACTAAAAATTTACCGATTTCCGGAAAAAGGGAGAGGCAAAGAACATCGCCCTTCGGGGTCGGGAATCGTGACACCTGTGGTTTAAATTCGGAAAAAAGGTCTACCAGGAAATCCAAAAACCGGTTTATATTTTCTTTCCCGCCGGAATAAGTCGGCAAGGAGACCAGTTTTTCGAGAAGGGTTAAGAAGCTTTTTTCCCGGCTTTTAAAATAGTCAAACAGATCCTTTACATAAACTTCATTTTTGCCTGTTTTTCTCTCTATTTTCACACCCCTTTTATACCATAAGTAACGCTGTCAATCAAGAAAAAATTGGGCAAGGACAAGCCCTTCCCCTACAATTGCCCAACATTACATGATTATGAAATTTAGGCGGCGGATTTGGGCCGCTTACCGGGTTACACTCAGCCCAGCTCCGGCTTCGACGAGTTCGATCTTCCCCATATCCATCTTGACCACCCGGTCGGCCACATCGAAATAGTGGTCGTCATGGGTGATTGCGATGACTATTTTCCCCTGTTCTTTCATTTTTATCAATAGTTCCCGGTAAAAAAACTTTCTGAATTCCGGGTCCTGGTCGGCTGCGACTTCATCAAACAGGTAGATGGGGCGGTCTTCTAAGTAACAACGCAGCAAAGCTAATCGCTTTCGCTGCCCCCCGGAAAGATCGATAGTGCTGAAGGCGTTACCTTCGACTTTTACCTTTCCCTGCAGCCTGAGCATGTCTAAGTAATTCTTTAGAACCTGTTCTTTGCCGGAGAGGTCCACATCGTATAACTTCTCAAAGAGGTGAAAATCTCCGAACACCACCGAAAAATACTCACCCAGGCTGTAATTGCCGGTTTCTTTTCCATCGATTGTGACGCTGCCTTTCTCCGGGATATATAAACCGGTCAGCAGTTTTGCCAGGGTTGTTTTACCGCTGCCGTTACCGCCGATAATAAATACGATCTCACCTTTTCGGGCAGTAAAATCGATGGGACCTACTGTAAATTTTTCATTCTCCTCCTTTGTTTCATACTCGAAGAATACGCCCTGCGCTTTAATGCTGTTCACTTCCGGGACCTCACGAATCACTTTTTCCATTTCGGAGGGTGGAATATTGGCGGGTATTTCTTTTATGAGCTGCTGCACCCGGTTCCAGGCGACACGAACCTGCACGGCGCCGGGTATGGCGTTTAATATTCCGGTAACGGGCCCGATCAAATAGAGCAGCACCATGATAAAACTCATCAGGACGGCTTTGGGTATATTGGGGAATATCACCGGTATACCGAGGCCCACTGCTCCCAGGACCACGATCAACATGGATTCCCCGACCATAAAGGCATTGACAAATTTGACCATGGCATTGGCGGATGCATCGCGGAACCGTTCGCAGATACCGAGCATATCTTTGCTGTACTCGCTTTTTTTTGCGGAATGGATACTTAACTCTTTGAAACCGTCGTTCATCCCGTCCAATAGGCCCAGGTACTCATCTTGCATGTCCCGGGCGATTTCCATTAAAACCCGGGCTCTTTGCGTGACAATAGAATAGATAGTGGCCACAATCGTGATAACCACCAGGGTGACAATCGTGGACCAGAAGGCGATTGTAGCCAGGTACATGAAGGCGCCGACCACCGTAATCAGGCTGCTGGCGACCTGTACAAAGATAATCGCTGCCTGCCCCATCTGGGCGGTGTCGTTATTCAGGGTGGCCAATACTCGGCCGCGGTCCAGCCGCTCAAATTTCCGGTAGGAGGTGCCGAATATTTTTTCCACCAATTTAATCCGCAAATCGTAGATGATGTCAAAGGTAATTCTCACCAAACGCACCTGCAGCGTTTTGCGGCCCATAAGATAAAGGAGCATGGCCAGGATGAAATAAAACGACAGGTAGACCAATTCGAAGTTTCCCTGCAAAGATATGGTGAGCAGGAATATCACCACCGCGTTGGCGCTGCCGCTAAGAAGACTCAAAATAATCAGCAGGGGAAGGGATTTTAAATATTTATTCCGGTGGGGAAACAGGGAGGATAGAATATAATTCAGGTAACTGCACGCCACGGCTGCCAATACCAACAGGATAGCTGTTTTAAAACTTGCGGGTGTCCAAACCAGTGCGGTTTTCCAGGGGATATCCGCCAGTAAATAGGGGAGTAAATAAATAGCGCCGAGAAAAGGGGATAACAAAAGCAAGGTCCCGCCAAAACGTGCGAATGTTTTAAGAGAGGGGGAGTGGAATTTGCGCCTGCCTTTTACGATATCGATCACAAAGATCACGAAAAAAGCGGCCAGAAAGAGCAGGAAAAGAGACAAAAGAAGAGAAAATACCGTACTCCCCTTATCTACATTATCTCCTAAATTCACTTTCGGCGGCATCGGTTCGCCGCGCAGCAAACTCATGACTGCCTGCGCGATATAGGGGGTATAATTGCTGTTGGAATTGGCCAGTACAGCCACCCCGATTTTCTCTTCGTGTAAAAACCGGATATAAGTGGAAAAGTTGGGATTCAGGCCGCCGTGAGAAATCATACCACTGCCGTCGAGGGATACCATCCAGCCCATGGCATAGGATAACAGGCTGGCCTTATCCGGTGACACGGTTCGGTCACGCTGCTGGGTTTTTTTTATCAATGGGGTGAACTCATTTTGCTCCAGGCCCATTTGCAATTTCAGCCAGAGGGCCATATCCCTTCCATTGGAGACGATATAACCGGCGGGGGTGTTGCCGCGATAAACCGGAGCCTGGTATTTCCGGGCCTTAAAAAAACCGATCTTATAACCGGCGGCTGTGTTTTCTCCCGGCACCGGGTCTTTGCCTACACCCGTTTTGTGCAAGCCTAAGGGGTCTAATATACTCTTTTTCATATAGGTTTCATAGGGCAGGCCGGTAACTGCTTCAATCACCGCACCGATAACATCATAATTAATGGTGGCATAGCGATAACTTCTCCCGGGTAGATCGTCCAACTCGACACCCACGATATTTCTCACAGTTTGCTGCAACGCATTTTTTTCGTTAGACGCGGGTATTTTCGAAATGGTTCGAAAGGGAATTCCACTCGTCTGGTGAAGCAATTGCCTGAGGGTAATCGACTGCTTTTTTCCTTTATAAACGGCATAAAACCAGGGCAGGTACCGGGATACCGGGGCATCCGGATTAATCAGGCCGTCCTGTTCCAATTTCAATGCAGTTAGGGCGGTAAAGGCTTTGCTGGTAGAACATAGTTCAAACATTGTGTCGCCGGTTACCGGTATTTTCTTATCCACATCGGCATATCCGAAACTTTTAGTATATACCTCGCTGCCATTTGCAATAACCAGGCTGAGTCCTGGTATATCGCCTTCGGCCATCCACTCAGTAACTTTTTCTTCAATCTCATTGATTTCTGCCGCCGTCCGTCCATCAGCAGCACATAAAAAGAAGCCCCACTGCAAAAAAACCAGTAACCCGGTAAATATACAACTTTTAAGTAAAAAACTCTTTTTATGTTTCATGTGTTCTCCTTTTACATTTTATTACAAGCCAGCCGTTAGGCCAATTCAGGCCATGCAGGTGATTTGTTTTTTTTTATATAAGCCTTAAATTTTCCTGGAGTGGTGCCGATTTTTTTTTTAAATAAACGGCAAAAATATTGGGTATTGGAATATCCCAATGCTTTTGCCACATCTTCGGTGGACAGTTCATCTCTTGTGGCCAATAAACTTGTGGCCCGGAGTATTTTTACCGTAACGATATAATTATTCAAGGCTAATTTTTTATCTTTTTTAAATTTTCGCGATAAATAGCTGCGGTTAACTTTGAATTTTCTCGCAATTCGATTGACATTGAGCGTCTTGAATGCTTTTGAATCTAAGGTCAATATATATTCGACTACACTCTCGGATAATTTGTTTTTATCCAGCTTTTTTAAATATTTACATATTTCCGTCATTACCTATCCTCGTTTGCTTCGATAGGCTGCCGCCTCTACCGTTTTATCTCCTTGCATAAAATTATCCTTTGACCTGACACGAAAAATAGTATCGCTGTTCTCAATCACGGAAACCGAGGATTTCAAGTGAAAATCTTTACTCTTCCTCCTCCCCGGTTACAAGCTTTTTTATTCCTTCAACAAGCTCGTTTAAATCATCCATGGGCTTCATGAATACATGGGCCGGAAGCAGACCGATTTGTTTCAATTCATCTGATAGACGATAGCCTACCGAACCGGTATGGATAATAAAACGCAAGCCAGGCACCAATTGATGCGCTTTCAGGATAAGCGCGTCACCACTAATTTCCGGAAGGCGAAGATCAACAATGGCAACATCAAAATACTCCTTTATGGCCAGCACAAGCGCCTCTTCGCCGCTGCTTACCGATGCAACCTCGAAATTGGAGTCTTCCAGGAATCCCACCAGGCTTTTACATACCGAGACGTCGTCATCTACGACTAAAACCTTAATCATTGCGTACTCCTATCCATCGGAAGATGAATAATAAAATTCGTTCCTTTTCCCATTATGGAATCGACAGTCATTCTACCGTTATGATTTTCCGTAATGATAAAATAAGAAACCGACAATCCTAAACCGGTTCCCAACCCGACGCCTTTGGTCGTAAAAAAGGGTTCAAATATACGCTTACGGGTCATTTCATCCATCCCCGGGCCGTTATCTTCGATATCAATACGGACCATTTGTTCTTCAAGCAAAACACGCAGAATAAAATGGGGTTTCTCTTCCGTATATTTTTTTTCCGACATAGCCTGGGCGCCATTTTTCAAAAGATTGAGAAAAACCTGCTGCAACTTGCTGGCTTCACAAATAACTTCGGGTACATTTTTTTCATATTTACGGAGAATTTCTATTTTACGGAAATCGTATTTCTTTTTCAGGTCGTAGTCGTTTGAAACGAGTTCAACAGTCTTGTCTAACAAAGCAGCCAGGTTGTGGGGGGAAAAATTCGAATCGCTTTTCCGGCTAAAACTAAGCATATTATCGACAATCTTCGAGGCGCGTCGTCCCGATTCCATGACCGAATCAATCATGGGAAATATTCCCCGTTCTATCACGTATTTTTCTATCACGTCAATCGTGGTTCCGCAAATATCGGCAACCTCATCGTTTTTGGGCAGGCCTTTTTTAATACGGTTTCGGATTACCTGGACATTTTGCAGGATACCGGCCAGTGGATTATTGATCTCATGTGCCATTCCCGCAGCCAGGCCACCGACGGACAACATCTTTTCCGATTGAATCATCATCTCCTCGATACGTACCCGCTCCGTTATATCATCCACCCGTATTACCGCTCCTTCGATGCCATTGGAAGTAAGAGGGTATACGGTTATATCCGAATAGTGAACCTCACCATTAACCTCATTAGCAATTTTTTCATCCTTCAGGGGCACACACTCCCGGATAGCCTGTGCCACCTTCTCCATCTCCCCGGTTAATTGCGGAAATACATCGGCCAGCGTATGCCCCTGGGCTTCATTTGCTTTAACGCCGGTTATTTTCTCGGCTTCCCGGTTCCAATGGGTCACCCGGCCCTCCATATCGACTCCCACTAAGACCGAAGGCATCGAATTGATAATATTACTGAGTAAGTTACGCAACCGGCGTAGTTCCTCTTCATTCCGTTTTCTATCTGTAATATTGCGAATAGACGCATGTATAATTTTTTCATCCTGTAAATGCATACTATTCAGTAAGACTTCGGCATCGAATCCCTCGCCATTGATTTTTTTATGCTTCCATTCGAAAAAATGGGCGCCCTTTTTCAGGGCTAACTTCAACATCTCTTCATATTTCTTTTGAGAAGGCAGCCCGTCGGGTTGAAATTCGGGGCAAAGGTCAGCGGTGGTTTGAGAAATTAACTCCCCCTCATTCTCACACCCAAATAATTCGATTGTAGATGGATTAGCGCTGATAATTTTACCGGTGGTACTCGAAATCATAATTGCATCCCGGGACGTATCATAAAGGGACCGATATTTCTCTTCACTTTCCCGAAGGGCGATATCTCTTTTCTCGACCTGGGTAAGCATCTTATTAAAAGCATCGGTAAGTTGGCCGATTTCATCATCGCTTTGTTTGACAGCCCTTACGGAGTAGTCTTCATTCTGTGAAACTTTCCCGGCCATTTTTGCCAGGTAGTAAAGTGGCCCGGAAATCACTTCCTGGAGTTTAGCGGATAAAATATAGGCGGCAACCAATGCCAGGAGTATCAGCACTGCTAAGGGTACGGCATTTTGTTTAATTAAATCGTACAATTCATTCAGGTTCGATTGCAAGTAAAGGACGCCGATGGTTTCTTTATCTAAAATAATCTGCTTGCGCATGACCAACCAACGGCCTACGAAATGGCTGCCCTCCTCCTGGAATACGGGGGGAGGAAAATCATCTAAATAATCTTCTCGTTGATACTTCGCAAATAAAGAACCGTCAGGCCGGTAAAGATATGCACGGACGATGGGTTCATAATCGTGCAGGTTGCTTAATAACAACTCGGCTTCTTTTTGATAATTCCATATGAGGGGTGCTTTACAGCTCTCTGCATATATATCTGCCAGGCCAGCCAGGTCCTTTTCCATGCGCTGGCGTTCGGAAAACCACTGGTACGCGATAAACGCACCACCTGTCAGGATCATGACTGCCGAACTTACGAGCATAATAATCAATACCAGCTTCCGTTTAATGGACCATTTTCCGACTAACCGGATTGCCTGTGTTTCCCAGGGTTTGCCGTCTTGTGGGTTATTTTTCATGATCAGCACCTATTACCCGGATTGCCAAACTGAGTACGCTGGAATGGATCTTGATCCCGGTATAATCAGCCGCCGCTTTGTTTATTTCAAATTTCACCTCTTCTTCGACAATAACAAAATTGATCATTCCGCCTAAGTGTACGAATACTTTGACCTCGCTGACAGTCAGCACAGGAAAGTTTTTCAATGAATCCAGGATCTTTTTAATTTTAGACCTGAAAATTACCG
>JAGLQA010000363.1 GCA_023137075.1 Candidatus Aminicenantota bacterium | reverse complement strand
TTGTGGTTATAAACCGTCCCCTTTTCTGCTGCTAATTTATCCAATATATCGCCATAGGGATCCCTGCCGATAATTCCGATTACCATTGGATCATCAGGACCGGAGAAGGTATTCTTCGGGAAATCGCAAAACAAGAGAAAATTTATTAAAAAAGTGGCTTTAACATCATATTCTTTGTATCCTTTCGAAGATTTCCCTCCGCTGGCAAAACGAAAAAAGGTAAGCATACCGAGCACCAGAATAACAACATAACTCAATTTTTTTTCCCGGAAACGTTTCATCCTGTTTTCCTCTCTGTCAGGGGTACCAGGCAGTCACCCCTTTTATAATGATCCCCACCCATTTGGTATAACCGGTATTTTTCCAGGCTGCAGACAATAGAATCAATTTCATAGATCTATTTTAGCGGAAATATCTCATGATTTCAATAGCCGCATATTTTTTAAAACCGGGGATTCAACTCTCTTCTCTTAACCGCCCGGTTTCATCCAGGACTTCTCTTATGACCCTGGCGATCTCTTTTCTAACAATGGGTTTCATGACAAAGGCACTAATCCCCATGGATTTAAAATTCTCTTCGTTGACACTTTCACTAAACCCGGTGCATAATATAACCGGAATATGCGGTGATATTTTCCGAATTTCTTTTGCCAATTGCAAACCGGTCATATTGGGCATCGTCTGGTCGGTGATAACGAGTGAAAATTTACCCGGACCGGAACGGAAAGCTTCCAGGGCTTCAATACTGCTGGTTCTACTTTCAATCCTGTAGCCGATTGATTCAAGCATCTGTTTTCCCATTTCCGCCAGGTTATTTTCATCATCCACATAAAGAATCCGTTCCTCTCCTCCCTGAATGGGCTCTATTTGCTCGAATCCAACCATGGTTTCAGCCCGGGTAACCGGGAGAAAAACATGAAATGTGGTCCCTTTCCCGGGTTCGGAATACACTTTAATTTCTCCGCTGTGGTTTTTAACAATCCCATGAACAACTGCCAGCCCCATCCCGGTCCCTTCACCCTTGGGTTTTGTCGTAAAATAAGGTTCAAATATCCGGCTTTTTATCTCCAGACTCATGCCGTGCCCTGTATCACTGATGGTTAATTGTTGATATACGCCGGGTTCAAGGTTTTTAATTTCGATAGAACCGGGAACAAGATCGATCTCTTTCAGCGCTATTTCAAGAATACCTCCCTCCTCCTTCATGGCGTGAGCGGCATTGGTGCATATATTCATAATCACCTGGTGGATCTGGGTCGGGTTGGCCATAACGGGATTCAGTTTATCCCCGAAATTCGGCCGGATTTCAATAGTGGTAGGCAGGGATGAACGCAGCAAGATAAAGGCCTCATTCACAATCTCATCCAACATGATCGGTCTCTGCTCTTTTTCCCCCTTTCGACTGAAGGCCAGGATCTGTTTCACCATCGCCCTGGCCCGGTCTGCCGCAGCCAATACCTGGGAAAGTTTTTGCCTGGTCTCGATATTTTCCGGGATATCGCTAACAGCCAATTCGGTATAACCGATTATCGCACTTAGAATGTTATTAAAATCATGGGCGATCCCGCCGGCAAGTGTACCAATGGCCTCCATCTTTTGCACCTGGTGCAGTTGATCCTCCAATCGTTGTCTTTCCGATTCGGCCTGTTTCCGCTCGGTAATATTCAATAAAATTCCCTGGACAGCCGGGCTCCCCTGGTAAAGGATACGATTTCCCAGAGCTTCAATATCGAAGGTTTCCCCTTCCTTACTCAAACCCTTAAATTCAAAACTGGAGGTCTCTTTAATCCCGGATTCTCTTAACCGTACCTCTTTATCCACTAATTTCCAGCTTTCCGGTGCAATGATGTCTTTTATGGGTCTTTCTATAAGTTCCGCAAGGCTTTCATAACCGAAAATCCCGGCAAACCTCTGGTTGCAGAACTTAATAATATGCTTTTGAGCAATATAGATACCGACCAGTGAGTTGTCAATCAACCTTCTATATTTTTCCTCGCTTTCCTTCATTGCCTTCCGGGCCTGTTTGCGCTTTGAAATGTCCTGGAAGATGGCGATTGCGTTGGTAATTGAACCATCCATCCCATAAACCGGGGTAGCGGAAATCTCAAGGGGAATAACCTTATCATCAAAATGAACCTCTATATCATCAATGGTGGAACGGTCCCCTTTTAAGGCGCGAAAAATCGGCATTTTTTTGAGCGGGTATTCGAGACGGGTGCCGCTAAAGTAGGCGCGATGGGATTCTTTCATTTTTTCGTAAGATGTTTCTTTAAAAATATCCTGGCCAAGGATTTCCCGTGCCGCCTGGTTGGCGAATTGTGGGTTACCCTTATGATCAATGATAAATACCCCATAAGGAATGGCATCTAAAAATTGTGACAGGTTTTGTTCACTTGCCAGCAGTGCTTCTTCGGCTTTCCTATATTCGGCATCTACCGATTTAAATTTTGATAACTGAAGCTGCAGCTTTTTTATTTTGTTGATCAATTCTTCCCTATTTATGGTTATATCGTTATCTTCTTTCACAGTTCTTCCCTGTATCATTTCCTTCCGGTTTTACGAAAAGGTTGAACATCATCTCCGATTATACTATAAAGTTCGCTAATTTTAAACGGTTTTTTTAGAATGCCATCCAATCCTTCCCTCTCGAGATTCTTCACGGTTTCCGGTAGATCAACTCCCGTGCAAGCCAGAATTTTCAAGCCGGGACGTTTCTTGCGAATGGCAAGATAACGTTCGAGAGGATCTTCTCCGGGGATATGTATATCCATCAGAATAACCTGGATATCTCCTTCGTATTTTCCCAGGACCTCCTCCGCTTCCACCCGATTCGCCGCAAGAAGCACCTTATGCCCCTCTAACTCCAACATTGCCCTGGCAACACTAATAAAATCAAGGTTGTCATCGATGATCAAAACCGTTAAAAAAGAGGTGGATTTAACCACTCTATATCTCTTGGGTATGGTAAAAAAGAAGGAACTGCCTTCACCGACAATGGATTCTAACCAGACTTTCCCGCCATTCCGTTCGGCAATTTTTTTCACCAATGCCAACCCGATTCCCGTTGATTCCTCTTCCGCTCGTGGTTTCAACGTCTGGAACATCTTGAAAATTTTTTCAAAGTGCCTCTCCTCGATCCCGACACCGTTATCTTTCACACAAAACTCCCAGGCTTGCCCGTTTTCCTGTTCCCTGCAAGAGATAACAATTTCACCCAGTGATTTTCCTAAGTGCCTGACTGCGTTTCCAACCAGGTTTCTGAAGGCCCTGTGGAAGAGAATTTTGTCATAGACTATTGTCGGCAGCGTAGGTTCGAGGCGTACCGTTATGTTTTCCGGTATGGAAAGCCTTTCTATAATATCACTGATTTCGATTTCACTTTCTAAGGGCTGCGGCTCCGTTTTGATTTTTCCTACGCGAGAGTACTGTACAATTCCATCGAGAAGATTATGCATCCGTTTAGTCCTGTTCAACAATTTTTCCAGGTACTGACGCCCTTCCTGATCCAGTTTGTCCGCATAATCTTCCATCAACCAATTGGCCAGGGAGTTGATGCCCCGCAGCGGAGTTTTTAAATCATGCGACACGATGTACGCAAAATCCTGTAATTCCCGGTTGGCGCTTTCGAGTTCACCAACCAGGACTTTGAGTTGATCCTCCGCCTGTTTACGCTGCGACATTTCAAACTGGATTTTTTCTTCCGCCCGCTTGCGTACTGAAATTTCCAGTTGAAGTTCCTTATTCTTTTTCTCGATCTCCGCGGTACGCTCCGCTACCATTTCCTCCAGGTGGTCACGGTGTTCTCTTAATTCCTGTTCAGCCCTTTTTCGTTCCGTAATATCTATTATAAATCCTTCTAAGGCCTGGAGCTCTCCTTCGGGAAAAAAAACTCCTTCTCCTTTTTCCCACACCCATTTTTCTTCTGCCGCGGCAGTTCGAATACGGTACTCAACTACATAAGGACGCATCAGTTCTAGGGCAGCCTGTACCTGTTCCGAAACCGGTTCCCAATCATCCGGGTGAATCAGGTTATTGTACGAAACCATCCGGTTGCCAATCAAAGCGGAGGGAACGTAACCGGTTAAACCGGCGCTGCCTTCACTAACAAACTCCATGGTCCAATCATCGTCATTACGGCGGCGATATGCCATACCGGGAAGATTTCCCATTAACGTCGAAAGCGTACGCTGTTTCTCTTTTAATCTTTCTTCAGCTTGCTTGTGTTCGGAAAGCAAACGAAATTTCTCCTCGCTCTCCTTGAATTCCTTCTTAAGCTTTTCAAGCTCGGCTTCCGCTGCTTCAAGTTTCTCCACTTGAAAACGCAGCCCTTCCAGTTCCTTTTTCATTTTTTGCGGATCGTTACGGTTATTGCCGTTCATGTTGCTCCTTAAGAATGCGAATACTACTTTTTTGAGTAAAAATAATCATGATTTAGATATATAGCAGAAAACTGCTCTTTTTTCAATTACATTCTTGGATTTTTCAAGAAAATTTTTGTATTTTCTAATATTTTTCTTATCGCAACGTTGAAAAAAACAATAAATACAAAACCTGTCGAAACACAGATTTTACTTTTCATCTTTCGGTTGCCTGGTTGTATGTCCGGTAAGATTAAGCATTTTGCCCGTATAAATCCGCCTGTCTGCGTACGGACACGCACAGGCAGGTGTTTTTCCGTGGCTTAACAAGAATTATTATTCCACAATAGACATAGCTGTCCCGGTATGATATAATTTCTCCCTGAAAAACAAATTGAACGGAGGCCTCGATAATGCCATTTGTTGATTTTAACGGAAGCAAATTAGAAGTGAATGAAGAAGGCTTTTTAGCCAATCCTTCCGAATGGAAGAAGGAAATAGCCGAATTTTTCGCGCTGAAAGAAGAAGGAATAGAAAAACTGAGCGACGACCACTGGGCGGTTATCAATTACATCCGTGATTACTATATGGAAAAAGATATCGCTCCCATGGTTCGCAAGATATGTAAAAACACAGGCTTGAAACTTAAATACATATATGAGCTTTTTCCTTCCGGACCGGCTAAAGGAGCAGCGAAAATAGCCGGCCTACCCAAACCGGACGGCTGTGTTTAAGGAACGAACGGGGGGGACGAATAGCCCGGTAGAAATGGAGGTTTAAGATGCAAACTGTGCTTAAGTCTGGTGTTTTAATCTCAATGGTTTTCTCCGCTGTGACACTCACCATCCTGGTTCTCAAAACCTTCTCCTTCGGCAAAAAGAAGCTGTATGCCGAACCTACAGGAGATATAAAAAAAGGAATTACCTACGCCTTTACGAAAGGTATGATGCCCTGGGAAAAGGAGAGTGCGGGGAGCCACCTTCCCACCTATATATGCGGAATGTTTTATCACACGGGGATTTTTTTAGCTCTTTTTTATATTTTTGTTGTGATTATCCCCATCACATTACCGGATATAGCTATCCTGATTTTCCAGGTTTTTTGCCTGAGCGCTTTTGTCTCGGGAATCGTTCTCCTCATCAAACGGCTGTTGACACCCTATATGAGAGAATTAAGCTGCCCCGATGATATCGCTGCCAATATTATTGTGGACATATACCTGGTTTTAGCTTTCGTACACACGTTTTTCCCGGGTATTACTACCTACTTCTACCTGACTGCCATTATCATGTTCGCTTATATCCCCTTAGGTAAGATTCGTCACTGCTTCTTCTTCTTTTATATCAGGATTCTCTTCGGCATTTTTTACGGTAGACGTGGGGTATTCCCGACACGATCGAAAATAGATGAAACCTGAGGAAAAAGAATGAACGAAAAAAAAGATAGCAAAGACCCCTTTGACGAACAGATTGAACAGCTAACGCCGGACGACTTACAAAAAGCACTGCAGGTCTTTGAACAGAAGATAGATCACAAATATGCCGCTCATCTTAATTCCTGCGTACACTGCGGCCTCTGTGCCGACGTCTGTCATTATTATTTGACCTATAAAGATTTGCAATCGATACCGGCCTACAAATTGAGCCTGGTAATCGGAGTATTCAAAAAATATTTCAGCTTCTCCGGTAAAGCCATTCCCCGCTGGGTAGGCGCCAAAACGCTCGATAAAGATATGGTCAAAGAGTGGATTGACTCCCTATTCGGAAGATGCTCGTTATGCGGCAGGTGTGCGATCAATTGTTCCATCGGTTTGAATATTCCCTACCTGATCCGTACTGCCAGGAGTGCGCTGGCTGCCATCGGCCTGGTTCCCCCTGGGCTGCAGTCCACAGTCAATACGGCCATAGAGAAAGGCAACAACATGGGCATCGCAAAAGAGGATTGGTTGGAGACTGTCGAATGGGTGGAAGAAGAGCTGCAGGACGATATCGACGACCGGAACGCGGTACTGCCGTTAGATAAAAAGGGGGCTAAGTACTTTTATACCATAAACCCACGAGAAGCCATGTTCTTCCCCCTATCGATCCAGGCTGTGGGGAAAATATTTCACGCGGCCGGAGAAAGCTGGACCTTCTCCAGTGATAACTACGATGTCACCAACTACGGCCTTTACAATGGAGACGACGAGGCAGCGGGAATCATGTCCGATCGGCTTGTCCGGTCCATGAAAGAATTGGGTTGTAACACCCTGGTACTGGCCGAATGCGGGCACGGTTTTAACTCCAACCGCTGGGAAGCACCGGAATGGTTAAGCAAGAAATACGGTTTCGAAGTCAGGAGCATCCTCGAAGTTGTGGCCGGTTTTATCCGCGATGGCAAGATAAAATTAGATCCCGCCAAAAACCAGGACCTCATCACCTTGCATGATCCCTGCAACCTGGTGCGATTAGGAGGAATTGTTGAAGAACAGCGTTACATCCTGAAACACGCGGCCGCCAATTTTATCGAGATGATCCCCAACCGGCAGAAAAACTTTTGCTGCGGCGGCGGTGGCGGTCAACTGTCCATGACGCGATTCAGCGAGAGGCGTTTAAAAGTAGGAAAAATAAAGTCGGACCAGATCCAAAAAACCGGGGCAAAAATAGTTGCCTCCCCCTGTCACAATTGTATCGACCAGTTGATGGAACTAAACAAACACTACAAGTTAAATGTTCAGATAAAAACGGTCTGTGAAATAGCGGCCGATGCCCTTGTTATCTAACGCAAAATCTTGCGTCTCTCTGTAAACCCGAAAAAAAATTATTTTTGCTTCATCAACGCAATTTCTTTAACTGCATCAATCGTCGTCTTAACATCCGCTTCGGTATTAAAGGGGCCGACACCTAACCTGACCGCCCCGTGGATATCGGCAGTCCCGATATGCACATGAATCAGGGGCGCGCAGTGCAACCCGGTTCTACAGGCGATATTATAATCCACATCCAGGAGAGTACCCACATTCAACGATTCAAATCCGGCAACATTAAACAGAAAAATTCCGATATGATCGGTCAGGTCGTCCTGGCAGTACAGGGTAACGCCTTCCGTATCTTTCAGCCCATCCCTGAGCATGGTGGTCAATTTCATCTCATGTTCATGGATATTATGGATACCCTTTTCTTCGACCCACTCCACTCCTTTATAAAGCCCGGCGACGCCTACGGAATTTAATGTGCCGTATTCGAGCCTGAAGGGATACTCGAAGAGGTGGGTTTTTACTGCCGAGCGAACGCCGGTGCCACCGGCCCGGGTATGCCTGATTTCCACCCCTTCCCTCACATATAGTCCGCCGATACCGGTCGGACCAAGTAATGATTTGTGACCGGTAAAGACCACGATATCGATATTTTGTTCTTCCATATCGACCGGGATTTTCCCCGAGGACTGGGAGGCGTCGACAGCAAAGAGAATTCCTTTCTCTCTGCAGTATTTCCCTATCTCTTTAATCGGCTGGATGGTACCGATTACATTGGACGCATGATTCACGATTACAAGTTTCGTATTCTTCTTAAATTTCTTAGGGAAATCATCAGGATTCACAAAACCCTTACTGTCCGCTGAAATATAGTCCACCTCGACGCCGTTGTATTTGCTCTGGTGATAGAGCGGCCGTAACACGGAGTTATGCTCGACGTTTGTGGTGACAGCATGGTCACCTTTCTCTAATATACCGTTTATAACCAGGTTTAAGGAATCGGTGGAATTATAAGAAAAGCAGAGTCGATCCGGGTCTGTCCCGTTAAAAAACTTTGTCAACTGTTTCCTGGTATTTTCTACCACCTCACCGGATTCGATACACAGGTCATACCCGGAACGGCCCGGGTTGACGCCGTAGTTCCTGTAAAAATGATCCATATACTTGTAAACCGCTTCAGGTTTGGGGAATGAAGTAGCACCGTTATCCAGGTAAATCATTTTATCCATATTGTACCTCTCTTGTGTTGGAATTAAACTTGGGATTAAATAAAAAAGAGTATAACGCTTCTTTTTACTTTAGTCAAATTATTTGAACTTAGCATTC
>JAGLQA010000362.1 GCA_023137075.1 Candidatus Aminicenantota bacterium | reverse complement strand
AAGAACAAAAACAGGTCAAGTATTTTGTCCTTACATTCGGGACATTCTTCCACGTGGCCCAACACTTCTCCGGCAAGGGGTGATAGATCGTCCCGCAGGAGTGCGTCCACGTATAGGGAAACAGCGAAATCACCTGGGTGTCCTCTATAAAAAAAATTGTTCTTTTCCGATTTCATATTTTATCCCCTTAAAAATAATTTTGATGTAAAAACAGGAAATTGGGAAACCTTCCCTTCGTACCGGTAATAAAGGGTAACCAGTTCTCCCACATTTTTCCGGTTGTATACATCGGCATTGTGAGTGCGGTTCAAATGGGATATGATTTCATCTATCTTTACAAATATCCATTTTCTGATCGTATCGCTTTTGCTTTTTTTATCCTCATGCCGGTTGAATATCAAAACAACCCTCTCAAACATGGTTTTATCCTTCACCAATTTGAAATCCTGTGTCAACATCTCAATGTCTTCCCGGCTGCACCCGGGAAAACACCGACTTGTCTCTTTTTTGCCAATGGGAACCCGGTATTTAAGTTTCAGGCATAGTTCGAGCTTCGGGCGCGACTTATAGTATAATTTCATGATTGTCTGCAGCTTCACTAACTCTTCCTCAATCAGCAATCTATTCATCATATTCTCTATATCCGACGCATCAAAAAGTCCATCCACCGGCTGCAGCTCACCGGCTGTCAACGGGCGGATATTCCTCTCGCGGACAATATCTATATATATATTACGGATAGTGACCATCAAATAGGATGTAAATGTGGAAAATTTTTTTAAATTAAAATCATACCGGTCCCGGACCTTGTATATTTTATCTTCCATCAACCGGGTAATAACTTCTTGCAGGATATCTTCACGTTCATCGGTTTTACCATGTTTGTAGTATATGAATTTTTCAATACACCTGCGATAGATTAAAACAACCATCCGGGGATGTTCTTTCAGGAGGTTCCTGAAGTTGAGGATTTTTTTTGCCAGGTCTTGCACCTGCTTGCGATCGCTGCACACCCGGACCAATTCCGGCTTCTCTTTCCGGGGATTTATCTCCTTCATAAAAAAATTTAAAAGGAGAGGCTGAAGGTCCGGGAACAGGTTTTTCGGAAAGGTTTCTTCAGGATACAATTGTTTAATCGTTTCGATAACGAAATTGCAATACGTCCTATTTGTAAAAATTTTATCCTTTGTTCTGTGTGCCATTCCTGAATTCTTATGATTTTTTATATCATAAATGTCGTATTTTTTCAATAAAATTCCGGGCAATTGTTCAGCCTGAGTTTAATCAATTTTGGCGTGTAATTCTTCTACTCCTGTTCTAATTCCAGGTCATTGTCATCTAACCATTCATAAATACGCTCCAGTAAGCATTTCTTTCGGAAAGTCAGCCAATTGATTTGCTCTTCCGGGTAATTGGCCAGCAATCCTTTGAATCGGCGGAATGCCCCCCGCTCTTTGAAGACTGCCTCAAGTTTCTCTTTCAAAGCCAAGTTCTGCATCCTTTCCGCGAAACGCTCCATATCTCGAAACACTTCATATGAGTGGGTGCCGGAAATTTCTACATAATTGTTGGAGGCAAAGACATTTTTGTTTTTTATTTCATTTCCCTTCTCATCGAATCCGCCGCTCAGGTTACTGTACATGGCAACCTTCCCGGTTTCAATGTTCAGATAATAGGTCATCTCATCGGAACAGAACTCAAACACCCTCAACAACTCTCTTAACGGGGCAACAACTTTCCGTTTCATGATCTTTTCACCTCCCTTTCCCGGTTCTTTCCGACGTGGTGGGTTGCAGAAATATATGGAGTACTTTCAAAATTTTCATAGTTTATTTTATCATAATTTGATTCTCAAGTCTAAATCCCATAGGCTGGATGAAGTATAGCAATGAGTTAAGGAGAGTTACCGTTTTGAAAAACAAGGATGGAGAAAGAAAAGGAAGCGATTATTTAAAAAATTCCAAATGAGAATTACCATCTTTGTTTAAAGAAATGAACACTCCAATCTCTTAGCCCTATTCAAGCGAAAAAAAAAGGCAGCCTGAGGGCTGCCTTTTTTATTTCTTTTAATTACGTTATTCTACAATCTATTTTTCCACAGGGATTAATACATCCCGCCTCCGGGAGGCATCGCCGGCATAGGAGTTTTTTCCTCTTCCGGGATTTCGGATACCAGACCCTCGGTGGTTAACAACAACCCGGCTACCGATGCCGCATTCTGCAAGGCAATCCGGACCACTTTCTTAGGATCAATAATACCTTCCGCAATCAAATCGGTGTATTTTTCATTCAACGCATTAAACCCAAAATTTTTCTCTTTGGAATTTTTTACCTTTTCAACAACCGTCGCACCTTCATGTCCGGCATTGATTACAATCTGCCGCAGCGGAGCTTCCAGCGATTTCTTCAGTATATTCACACCCAACTGCATATCACCATCCAATTTCACCTTATTCAACGTTTCAATGCTCTTGAGCAGGGCAATTCCACCACCGGGTACAATGCCTTCCTCAACCGCAGCTTTCGTGGCATGCATGGCATCTTCTACCCTGGCTTTCTTCTCCTTCAATTCGGTTTCGGTGGGTGCTCCGACGCGAATGACCGCCACACCGCCGGAAAGTTTGGCTAACCTTTCCTGCAGCTTCTCTTTATCATAATCGGAAGTGGTGTCTTCAACCTGCTTCTTGATCTGGCTGATACGGCCTTTTATGCTCTCATCCGAACCTGCGCCTTCCACTATGGTAGTGTTATCTTTGTCTACTACAATCTTCCTGGCAGAACCTAAGTGCTCGATGGTCACGTTTTCCAACTTCATGCCCAATTCTTCGGAAACCACCTGGCCGCCGGTAAGAATGGCAATATCCTCCAGCATGGCCTTGCGCCTGTCTCCGAATCCCGGCGCTTTAACCGCTACCACATTGAGGATGCCCCTGATTTTATTAAAAACTAATGTGGCCAGGGCTTCGCCTTCGATATCTTCTGAAACAATAACCATGGGTTTGCCGGATTTGGCCACCTGTTCGAGCAGGGGCAGCAATTCCCTGAGATTGGATAATTTCTTGTCGTAAAGCAGGATATGAGGGTTCTCGATTTCCGCCACCATGCGTTCCGCATCGGTCACAAAATAGGGAGAAAGAAATCCCCGGTCAAACTGCATACCTTCCACAATTTCCAATACTGTATCCAGTGATTTACCTTCTTCAACGGTAATAACACCGTCCTTGCCTACTTTTTCCATCGCTTCGGCAATAATTTCACCGATCGAACTATCGTTATTGGCGGAAATGGCGCCCACCTGGGCGATCATCTTGCCGCTGACCTGTTGACTGAGACTCCCCAATTCTTTTACGACTCCCTCAACTCCCTTATCAATACCTTTTTTGATAAGAGTGGGATTTGCTCCCGCGGCTACCATTTTTAAACCTTCTTTATAAATACTCTGTGCCAGTATAGTGGCGGTTGTGGTTCCGTCACCAGCCACATCGGATGTCTTGGATGCCACTTCTTTGACCATCTGGGCGCCCATGTTTTCCAGGGGATCTTCTAATTCTATCTCTTTAGCTACGGTTACACCATCTTTCGTAATAGTAGGAGATCCAAACTTCTTGTCTAAAATTATATTACGTCCCCGGGGACCCAATGTTGTTTTTACCGTGTTGGCCAGTTTATTAATTCCTTTAAGAATTGACTGCCTGGCTTCTTCACCTAATGTAATTTGTTTCGCCATATTTCCTCCTTTTTAAAATTTTTCAAAATTTAATTTAATCATAAATGAATATCCGGTCGATGTTCCTAATCTACCTTAGCCAGGATATCTGACCTCGAAATAATCAGGTGTTTTTTGCCTTCGATCTTAATCTCTTCACCGGCAAACTTACCGAAAATCACTTTGTCCCCAACTTTGAGTAACTTTTGCAGCTCTTCATCGGTACCGACTGCAATTATTTTTCCCATGCTGGGTTTTTCTTTAGCCGTATCGGGAATAATAATAGAACCGACTTTCTCTTCCTGCTCCGCCGGTTCTACAAGCACTCTTTCATCTAATGGTTGCACTTTCATGTTTCACCTCTTATGTTTTTGTTTTTTTTAAATTTTTTTGCTCGTTTCATTTTCGTTTTTTTTCTCCATCAAAGGAAACACCATTATAATACAAGTCAAAACATTTGTCAACTATTTTACTGCATATTTATAAAATTAACCTGAGTGCGTTAGTGTCAAGTTTAAAAATTGACCCAGGCTGCTCCCCTTTCGGAACTTTCCACGCACTTCTCAATAAAACGGACTCCCCGGATACCTTCTTCAACTTTTGGAAAGTCAAGGCCTTCCGCCGCTAACGCAACTCCCGAGCGTTTTTTGTTCAGGGCGTTAATAAAGGTGGCATAGATATTGGCAAAGGCTTCGAAGTAACCTTCCGGGTGGCCGGGAGGAATCCGCGAATAACCCTGGGCATGGGGGTACAATTTATCCCGCCCCCGGGAAATAATCTCTGTCGGTTTGTCAAGATAGGAGATTCGTAAATAATTGGGATTCTCCTGGCTCCATTCGGCAGAGGCCTTTGCCCCGTAGATGCGGACCCGCAGCCCATTGTCATGCCCCACAGCCACCTGGGAACTCCAGTAAAGCCCCCGCGCCCCGGAATCATAATTCACCATAATCGTGGCATTATCGTCCAGGACCCGGCCTTCCACAAAGGTATCTAACCTGGCGCACAGCGAGTCGATCTTTAAACCGGTCAGGTAAGAAACCATATTCTCGATATGGCTGCCGATATCGCCCACACAATTGGATTTCCCGCTCTGAGACGGGTCGGTTCGCCAGGCCGACTGTTTCTGCCCGGTTTTTTCCAGCGGTGCCGCCAGCCAGTCCTGGGGATATTCGGCATTCACCACCCGGAGCTCCCCTAAAACTCCATTTTTGATCATCTCTCTTAAATGCTTAACCATCGGATAGCCCGTATAGGTATAGGTCACACAGAATAATAAATCTTTCGCTTCGGTCAGTTTTTTCAATTCTTCGGCCTCTTGCGAATTTACGGTTAAAGGTTTATCGCAGACCACATGGATGCCCTTTCCTAAGAATGTTTTTGCTATCGGGAAATGGGTATTGTTGGGTGTTACGATAGAAATGAAATCGATGCCATTCTCGTGGTTTGCTTCAGTCTCCGCCATTTCCTCATAGGTTTGATACAACCTGCTCCTATCGATGTTTAAGGATTCGCCCGTATTTATCGTATTTTGATAGTCACGGGAAAAGACCCCGGCCGCCAATTCCGCTTTGCCGTCTAAAGCTATCGCTTTGCGGTGTACCTCCCCGATAAAGGCGCCTGCGCCGCCTCCAACCATGCCGTACTTCAACCGCGACTTTTTCATACCGGACTTATTGTTTTCAATCATTATATAACCTCCTTCTTTGACCAAACAGCAAATTTACATATATAAGCATCTTATATTAAATTATTTTCATGTTTATTTCAACTCTAAAATAATCACCCTGGGGCACTTGCAATTGTTGGCAAAAAAAAGTAAAATCTGTTAGGAAAACATGATGATAAATATAAAAAAATTTATTATATTAACGCTCATTTTTCTTTCCGGTTTTTATATGACCGGCAAGGTCGATGCCCGCAGACCCAGGGCCGCGGAATTGGGAATCAAAATCGGGATTCTAAACCCGGGCAAGCTGAACGCCATCACAGACGTGGCAGGCGTAAAAGTCGGCCATTTTACCCTGGTTAAATCCGGACATATCCGCACCGGTGTCACTGCCGTGCTTGCTCACGGCGACAACCTGTTCCTGCAAAAAGTACCGGCCGCGGTTTATACGGCTAACGGTTTTGGTAAGCTTACCGGAATTAGCCAGATCGAGGAATTGGGCAACATCGAAACCCCGATCATCCTGACCAATACCCTGAGCGTGCCTACGGCCGCCGATGCCCTGATCGATTATATCCTCGCTCTTCCCGGTAACGAAGATGTAAGATCGGTAAACCCGGTTGTGGGTGAAACAAATGACGGCTGGCTAAACGACATACGGGGACGCCACATCAAAAAAAAACATGTCCTGAAAGCCATAAACTCCGCCTCACCGGGCCAGGTAGAAGAGGGCTGTGTGGGTGCGGGAACCGGGACCCTGTGCTTAGGTTTCAAAGGGGGAATCGGGACCGCTTCCCGCATTTTGCCCGAAAATCTCGGCGGTTATACGGTGGGCGTACTGGTGCAAACCAATTTCGGTGGGGCGTTGGATATCACCGGCTGTCCGGTGGGCCGGGAATTAGGGCGGTACTTTTTAAAAGGACGGTTAGACGGCTCCTGCATGATAGTGGTGGCCACCGATGCGCCCCTCTGCACTCGGAACCTGAAACGATTGGCCAGGAGAGCCATTTTAGGATTGGCCAGGACCGGTGGTATATGTTCCAACGGCAGTGGCGACTATGTTATAGCTTTTTCAACGGCAAAAAATCTGCGAATCCCCTTTCAGACGGAAGCAGGTCTTGTGAAATCAGAGGTTCTGAGGAATGAACGGATGTCACCTCTTTTCCTGGCTGTCATAGAAGCCGGTGAAGAAGCAATACTGAACTCTATATTTAAAGCTACGACCACAAAAGGACGTGAAGAACGATCCATAGAAGCCATTTCCATCGATAAAGTCACAGAAATTTTGAGAAAATATAACAGGATTCATTGATCCCGCTTCACCACCAATGACACGAGTAGGTACGAATTTTATATAAATACGGAATTACCGGAGCGGTAAGTGAAAAAAACAATCGGCATATTAGGCGGTATGGGACCCAAAGCAACGGGTTACCTCTTTGACCTGGTTACCCGGTATACTACAGCAGGAAAAGACAGTGACCATTTCCCCGTCGTCATCTTCAGCAATCCACAGATTCCCGACCGCACCGAGGCAATTATAAATAACGGCCCCTCCCCACTTCCTCTTTTGATCGAAGGTGCAAAGTTTTTAGAAAATGCCGGTGTTGATTTTATAGTAATGCCCTGTATAACGGCCCACTATTATTACCCGGAAATTATAAAAAATATAAAAATACCTTTTCTTCATATGTTGGAAGAGACGGCTGCATACATCGATAAGGAAATGCCTGAAGTCCGAAAATTCGGCCTGCTGGCCACAACCGGAACAATAGAAACCCGCATATTTCAAAATGAACTAAAAAAAATAGGGAAAGAGATAATAATACCGGGCAAAAAAAACCAGTCAAAAGTCATGAGTGCCGTTTACGGTGAAAAAGGAATTAAGGCCGGTTTTACCAGTCAGCCGAGCAGCATCCTCCTTGAAGTTGTTTCCGATCTCGTCAATGAGAAAGGATGCCGGGCTGTTATCGCCGGATGTACGGAAATTCCCCTGGCCTTGCAGCCGGCTCACTTCGCCGTTCCCTTCATTGAACCCCTTATGATCATCGCCCGGCGATCTATCGAACGGGCAGGATGCCGGGAACCGGTGGGGTAGTTTTACCAGAAAAAACAGACCCGCCCCGCGCGAACTGTGTTCGTCACCCCCCATGTGCAATTTTTTTATCATTTATTATTTGATAAAAGCCAATGCTTCGAAAAGGTACTATTATCAATGATTTTCATCTCCTGAAAATAATAGAATTTTCACGGGATAAAAATGAAAAATACCCGGAAAAATTTGTATTTTTTCTCCTTTTCAATTGAAAATTTCCCCTTTTTATACTATATTAAGTTTATCTAAGGTATTGTTGAAAGAATTTTTTTTTTAGTAGATTAATCGGTTGTTGGGAATAAACGATTAAATTCTAATTCAAGTTGCAATTAGCGAATTAAACCTCAAAATTTAAATCACCGTGCAGGAGGAAATTGTATAAAAATATTGTGCAACGCTTAAAAAAAATTTTTTCGTGAGGAGATAAAAATGAAAAAAAAAGTAGTTACAAAAAAGTTAGTGTTAACAAAAGAAACCATTGCTGCCTTAAACAACAACGAAATGGACGCCATCCTGGGCGGAACCAAGGTAACGGAACTATTGCATACCTGTTATACGCTTGGCTGCGGCTGTGCGACTACAGGCAAAGAAAACAATGGTGATTCGACAGATATCTGTATTTAACGCTAATTGTTAATCATTTACTGAAGCGACTCGTATTTTCCCGTCACCCGGACAGATAAAAATGTCCCTTTTATTCCCGGGTAACAGGGAAAAGATAGGTGTAAATTTTATCTTTTGGATTTCAAATCATCGATTACGGAAGCGCTCATCCAGTAAATGTTCTTGGTTCGTGAGAAAAAGAAATATTTGCCATCCGGGGAAACATAGGGGCACATTTCGGATTCCCCTGTATTAACCCGGTTTCCTATTTTTCGGGCCCGGGTCCAGGAACCGTCTCCCTTCCTGAAACTGATAAAAATATCGGGATACATGCCATAGGGATGGGCATCAAAAATAAGATAACTTTCATCAGGGGCGATAAAGGGGTGGGCCGTAAAAGAAAAGAAATTTACCGTTTCTTCACCGAGTTTTTCAGGTTCCTGGTATTTCCCATCTTTAAAGCGAGACATGAAAATGCCTTCCTTTCCTGAAAAGTAGATGTTTTTATTTTTAGAAACAGTCGGATACATCACAAATCTTTCGACAAAGGGAGACCCTAAGGATTTCGGCTCTGACCAACCGGTCCGGGTTTTTTCTAAAAACCATTGATGCAGTACACCCTGTTTAGCTGACCCATCCAATGCCCTCATTGTTCCGAAATAAAGCTTATTGCCATCTGGGGTAATAAAGGGTTCGAAATCGAAATATTTCCCTGAAAATGGGGCAATTTCGGGTTCTGTCCATAAACCGTTCACCCGCTTCGTAACCATTATCGTGTTTGTTTGCAACCTCTTCTCACCTCCGCTCCGGGTGAAATAGAACTCTTTACCATCGGGAGAGAAGGTCCCGGCAAATTCGCCGCCATCGGTAGACACGATCCCAGGGGCAAAAACCTCGGGGGTTAAACCCGGTTTTTTCTGTCCCAGGTAATCTCCCTTTAAAAGGGGAAATTCCCTCGGACTCTGGTCTGCTCTCTTCATTTTCAGGAATTCAACGATATCGTTATGTTCATTCTCTTCGGCATTGTGGAGCGGAGTTTTCCCATCTAAGCTCTTTGCGTTTAAATCCGCCTTGTTGGCGACCAATACTTCGACCACCCCTTTATGTCCTTCAGCCGCTGCAAAATGCATGGGGGTTTTTCCAAAGATGTTCCGGACATTTATATCCACACCTTTCTCAATCAGTTGAAGCGTCGCGGTGATACTGCCGCCTAAAGCAGCCGCATGCAGCAGGGTCATCCCATTATTCCCTTTTATGTTAATATCAATTCCTTTTGAGACCAGCATTTCGACAATTTCAACATGCCCCTGGGAGGCGGCCAGAAAGATCGGCGTAATATTGAAGGTATTTTTAAGGTCCAATTTACACCCATTTGAGATCAATAATTCCGCCACTTCCTTTTGCCCTTTCATCGCGGCATAGTGCAGAGGCGAAAATCCGAAAGCTGTCCTGGCATCCACATCCGCCTTATTGGCGAGTAATAATGTGACAATTTCTTTACCCCCGAATTCCGCGGCAAAATGGAGGGGTGTTTTTCTGAAATTCGCGCCTTCTTCGGCGCTGGTAATTCTTGCGTTTGCTAACCCGGGATCCTTAGCAAGAAGTTCCTCTACTTTTTTCAGGTCGCCTCTTCTAGCTGCCTCATGAATGCCGGAAGCCATGACGGGCATTAAAAAAACAAACAAGGTAAGCACTATTGTGATCTTTTTTTTCATCATAATCATTATATAACTCCTACTTTATTTCCTGGTTATAGAAATTGATTATATCACTAACAAGGTAGTATTATCAACCCATCTTCGAGACCCAAATCAACCGCCTAAATTCCATAATCCTGCAATGATGGGCAACCGCAAGAGATTGGATTCAGTTCTTAAAATCCACATCCCTCCCCAGCAGCAGGTTGTCGACAAACTTATAATACGCTTCAGGAGCTTTTGTGATATAAAAACCGATATGGCAGGCACCTTCTTGAGTTTTGGTAAAGGCGATCCACTTTATTTTGCCTTGCAGATCCAGCACTTCCTCATTTACCTCCATCTTTACATAAATGGTTTCGCCAACCGGTATAATCTCCGGGGATATACCAAGCCCCTCTCTTGATATATCCGCCAGAGTACCCTTTTCATTGTTAATGCTTAACGGCAACGCCTTTTTGACGCGTTGACTCTTTCTTCTCTCTATGTTAACCACCTTTTGGTCTTCCAGGTCCGTAAATTAATTTCCTCCGGCTGCCCGACAAAAATACAGCCACTAAATGCTTAGCAATTTCCTTGCCAGGTTGACGCCAAAGGGCTTTAGTTTATTTTTTTGTTTGCTGTGAGCCGGAAAAGCTTTACTATCATGGCGATCCGGGTATTACATTTTTTCAAATCACATGAAATACCCCGGAGGGCTGTCCCTTTTTTTCAGCGTCGGACAGCAACTGTTTATAAACACTATAAACTCAGTTTATAAACTGGGCGGTAATTTCTTAAAGGGGCGACTGCAGCCGGATTTCTGCTCCCAATTGCTCTAACTGCGACGTTTTCATGCCCACAGTTCCCGCTTTTTCGATGATCTCCAGCGCTTCGCGGCGCTTACCCATCAGGCTGAGAACATACGCGCAGCGATAAAACAGGTAAGGGGTCTGACCCATGGTTTCGGCTTTTCGCAGCATACTGACGGCAGTGGCGTAATCGGTTTTTAACTCGTAGTATTCCGACATGCGCAAATAAGCCTGGAAGCGATGAGAGGTTTCAGGAGAGGTGTTTAGAATTTGTTCGAGCAGCGCCCTGCCCTCTTCCCGGCGGTCTAGGTAAAGCAGCAACCGCGCCTTATCTAACCTGGCCTGAACTAAAAAGGATTTCCAGGGATTGGTTTTGTTCTTTTCGATGGCCGCATTGATAAACCCTAGGGCCTGGTGGTAGTCACCCTGGCGAGCTTTACGCAGGGCAATATTGAACAGCGGTTGTTCCTCATCGGGGTAATAATTGATAATAATATCCATCTGCTGTTCGTTTTTGAAAAAAACCTGGTAATAAAAGGATTCCACGGCAAAACTACCGCCTAATAAAACAAGAAAAATAACGAAAAGAAGCGACCTCAATTTATTGCCGTCCCGCAAACCTCTGCTTAAAAAACGAACCTTTTTGTTATGCCCACCGGTTTTTCCGTTCTCCGGCCCCCTTTTTAAATAGTACAGGATTTCCGTATAAAAAACTGCGGCAAAAAGCGTGGAAATATAAGTGAAACGAAAGGAAATGCCGGGATAGGCGGGGATTATCCGGGGATTGAGTACGGGAATTAAAAAAATGAGCGCGCCCAGGCTAAAAAAACTCAGTTTAAAGTGGTCTCTGCGTTTGATGATCCATACCAGGATAATAATCGCGAGGACAAAAAGTAGGATATATTCGACAGTGAATTTATCGAATTCTCTCATGGAAAAATAGGGAGCCGGGAAAAAAGGCAGGAATAATATCCGTGTGTAGGCGCCGATTGTCTTGATGATATTCAAGATGTCTCCGGGAGACGTTTTGAAGATAAAAGAGGGCATGCGGGTATAGGTCGCATGAAGGTAAACATAAGCGACTGCAGTCAACCAGAAGGGAAGCGAAAGCAGGAGGGCTGCTTTTTTTCCTTTTGAGGACGGCAGGTCTCCGGAATGGCGTACAGGGTCCTCTTTGCCCGGAGTGGCAGGCCACATCAAAATGAGAGATATCAAAACCGGCAGGAAAAGGGAAATCTCCTTGCACAGGAAGGCTAAAACCATAGTAAGATAAGAGAGAAAATAAAAAAACAATTTTTTCTTTTTTACGAATAAGATAACAGCCGAAATGGAGACAAGTATAAAAAAGGCACTCAACACATCTGTCCGGCCGGATATCCAGGCCGTACTTTCCGCATGGGCCGGGTGAAGGGAAAAAAGGAGCGAAACCAGGAAAGCAGGAAAGGGTTTTTTTGCCGGCAGGAAGAATAAAAGAAAAACCAGGACGGCATTAAATGCATTGAAGATGATATTGGTCAGGTGAAAACCGGCTGGTTTTAATCCCCAGATTTTATAATCCACGTAGTAGGAGAGAAGAATAATGGGTCTCCAATAGGGAAGCAGCGGTGAATCGACCCGCAACGAAAAAGGGGACTTTAAATCTTTGATAAGGGAACCGAACTCTTTGATACGCGGATTATCCACAATAAGCACATGGTCATCACCGATGAAGTCATGACCGATCGTGGGCAGAAACAATAATATATTCAAAAAAAAAATTATGATTATACAGATAAAAAAGGACTTATT
>JAGLQA010000361.1 GCA_023137075.1 Candidatus Aminicenantota bacterium | reverse complement strand
GGTGCCGAGTATGTTCCCGGTAAAATGGAGCAGGGCATTATTTTCCGGTTGGTATACCTGTGGAGCTTCAGCCCCTCCCAGTGTAATTACCGGTGACCCGTTGCCGGAGAAAAACAGTCCGTTACCGTCAGTAGCGGTAGTTAATTCTGCGCCGGATGCCAGTTCCGCAGTTACACCGCTTTCCTCCCCGGTCAGCGTGACGGTCAACCCGGCGATGGTTTTGACTTTTCCCCCGGACATCCCCAGCGGTACGGCTGGGGGTGTGGCTTTTTTAAGATCGATCGAATCCGCGTCCCCTGTGGGCAGCCAGATAATGGCTCGTGTACCGTACAAAGGATCTAATATTTCATCGATTTTTTTGATAAAACCGGTCACGCTTTGTTTGCTAAAATCCGGTGCTTCGGCCGTGTATATAAATGTGCCGTCCAGTTTGGTATCCGACAATGCCCTTTCCAGTGAATAACTTTTTTGCTCAGGGTCTTCCGGTATGGCCTGGAAACCCCACCAACCGGCACCTTCAACATTGCTGTCCGATGCGAACAGCCGTGATTCCTGTATTTGTTCAAAATTTACCATATTACTCTCCTTATTCGTCTGCGGCGTGGACTCCCTCTTCGTATCTCCTTCCTGTTCATGAAACTTTGAAGCTGCAGCATAACATTACCCGATGAATCCGCTACTCCGACATGGTTCGCGGAGTCCAGGCCTGCTGCCCGGGATGTCTTTTTAGGCTGTGGGTGTTATGTTTCCCGGGCATGCGTGCAGACCTGCCTTTTTAAGTATGAGTTATACCCTTAATTAAGCGGTAAAACCGTGCTTTCTCTCTGTTTAGTGTTTTACCATCTCTTTCGCAGTTACCTGGAGGCGCCAACTGAAAAGGATGCGGTGGCTGCCAGGGAGGTCCTACCGGAGGGGAGATCCACCATAAAGTAACCCAGGCTGTAGGTGTTCCCGATCAGCAGCTTGATGTCCTCGATGATAGCATACCCGTTGGGTGTGTCACTGCTAATAGTTACTGTTTTTATGGGATCTTGACCGGAATAGGGAACCGTTCCCCCATTCCAGATGCCGATCCAGTTTTTATTGGTTTGGGGTGTATAACCCGCTAAACCGCCATATTTCACCTGTACCAGGTTGGTGCCGTGGTAAACCACTTCCATGGTCAGTTTTGAGTATTCCCAGGCCGTAGGGTCAGTCTGCTTATTGGCGGGCATGAATACGGTGGCGCACACGGCCTGCGGTGTGGGAGCCACTGCATAACCCATGATATAGCCTTTCTGTTCAAAGTCAAAGCCTACCTTCTGGGTACTGGTGCTGCTGTCGGTGTTGACTGCAGTATTACCGGCCGGGGTTTTTGCCCAGGGCACCTGGTTGGCGGTGGTCTGCCATACGTAAATATGGTTGGCAAAGGATTTGGGTTCGTTGCCGGGGGGGGTGATGTAGTTGGCAATTGCTCCCGTTGCGAAAGGTACGCCCTGGATCGTTAAGGTTACGGTGCTGCTGTCGGTCGCCACCAACATAAGCTTGGTTTTTGACATTTTTGCTTTGTTTTCGGCTTGCGCCGCACGCATGGACAAACCCATGATCAGCCCTACCAGGCAAAACATAATCATAACCATTTTTAGTTTTTTCATTTTTTTTCCTCCTTTTTTTGGTTTTAAGTAGTGTTAAAATATTACCGCTGCCACTACTTGTTTTTTTAATAACGGCGCTGCTCCCGGTCACTTCAACCCCGATGAATCCCGGGGCTTTTTTATTCATAATATTTACAATCATAATTAATGCCTTACCTCCCCGCCTGTATCGAAGTACATCAGTGATGCGGCGTTGGCCCGGTCTGCACCGGTAAAATAGATCAATGTATAAGTAAGGTACTTAGAAAAGCTGACATTGCCTAACAGTACCGTACCCTGGGTGAAGTCCTGCAAAATATTTTCAGATCCCATCGGGTCAGGGGCATTATAGGGTGAGGCATATCCCTGCCATACCCCTATCCAGTTTTTATACTTTGCCGGGAGATAGCCGGGCAATGTACTGTAGAACACCTTGATACTGGTGGCGGTGAGTTCCTTTATCTTTAATTCCACGTATGTGGGAATTTCGACATCTTTAAGTTCAGCGCCTGTCCCCTTATCCATATCTATGAATTCGGGCATATTTACGCTTGCCCGGTTTTTGTTTACCCGGACTCCCTGCACCGGGGTTAGGGTATTTGATGTAAGATCCAGTTGTGCCAGTGCACACATAGTTCGCAGGGATGCCCCTACCTGGTAGGTGAGGCTGTAATAAGACTGCTGGAAGCCATATTCTATCCATACATCTCCAGCTTGATCATCATTTTTGATATTCACTCTTTTGATGGGTTTTCTCTGCTTATTTGGCAACAAACCCGACCATAAGGCGATCGAATTTTTGTAGGTTTCAGGCAGGTTACCGTCCAATCCTTTGTAATTCACGACAACTCCGGACGAGATCGGCTTATTGGTCTCAATATTAAAATGAGACAAATCTTGCGTTCCATCTTTAAGAATAGTATAAGCCTTGAATTCCAGCGGAACCAATTTTTCTCTATGTTGAATCGCCTCCATTTTGTTGTTTCTGCCGTTTTTTTACCTCCTGTTGTTAACATTCCTGAAATATCCTGTTTTAGCACTCCTGAATAATATAACAAGCCAAAAATAAAAAGTCAATATTAAATTTCATTTTTTTTAATTTCATATGGGTGAGCCCACCTGCCCTCTAATGTCCTCCAAAAAAAACTTGATTTTTTGGCTCATTTCTTATATCATAACCTATAATGAACAACAAAAAAGTTTTAGTTATCGATGATGAAGATTTTATCCGGGAATTAGTCATGGATTTTCTCGAGCTGAAAGATATTCACTGTGATGCCGCGGAAAACGCGACCAGCGCCTTGAAGCTTTACTCGGAAACCGATTATGACCTGGTGCTGTTGGATGTTAACCTGGGCAATACCAATGCGGTGGAAGTGTTGGCCGAACTCAAAAAGATCAGGACGAACACACCGGTGGTATTGTTAACAGGCGACCCGCATTACGATGAAGAGTACTCGGGTAGAATCGGGGCTGACGGTGTTATTTTCAAGCCCTTTCAGATCGATGATTTCATTAAAAATATTAAAAAAATCCTGGAGAGTTAATGAAAAAAATAATCATTCTTTTTGCATTGGTCGTGCTATCTGTCTCTCTTTTTTCCAGGGAGATAATGAAATTATCCGAAGTTAAGGAAGGAATGACGGGGATTGGCAAGACCATCTTTAAGGGAACAAAAATCGAGACCTTCGAGTTCAAAGTCCTGGGGATCCTGGAAAATATCTTAGCCCCCGGCAAAGATATTATATTCGTGGAACTTTTCTCCCCGGTTCTTGAAGAGTCCGGGGTAATTGCCGGTATGAGCGGCAGCCCGCTGTATATTGACGGCAAAGTAATCGGGGCAGTCGCTTTTGGGTTCAATTTTGCTAAAAAACCGATCGGGGGGGTCACTCCAATCGAGGATATTATCGAAACCTCGGAATACAACAAACCCCTGTATCAAATCGATATTACGGATATAAAGGTCGAATTTGATGAGAAAAATATAAAAAAGATTTTAAATGTAATCCAGCGGGAACTTGTAGGACGGATAAATTTTTCTCCTATTAAAGACATGTCCCCCATCGAATTGATTCCGTCAAACCGGGGGTTCAGCAGATCGACCCTGTCATACTTCACACCGATTTTCCCCCGGGCGGTCACCGCCACCGTTCCCCGGCAATTTGGCACGGATTCCATAAAGGAAGACCTTTTTAAAATTTCCCCGGCAGATGCGGTTTCGATTCCTCTTGTCAGGGGAGATTTTGAATTTGCCGCTTCGGGCACGGTCACCTATGTCGACGGTAGTAAAGTGTATCTTTTCGGCCATCCTTTCTTTAACTTAGGGACCGTCGATTTCCCATTGCATAAAGCGGAAATAATCACGGTCTTCCCTTCCTACATAAATTCCTTCAAGCTGGCGGCCACGAAACATATGATCGGCACGGTGGTCCAGGACAGATTTTCCGCTGTCCAGGGAGAACTGGGCCGGGCGCCCTACATGATTCCCTTAGAGGTGTTTCTGAAGAACAGGAACCGTAAATTTGATGTCGAGATGGTCGATCATCCGCTGTTAACACCGGCGTTGACCTTTGTCACGTTGAACAGCATATTCTCATCCGAATACCAGGATTTCGGTTTTCGCTCGCTGCGGGTGCAGGGTAAAATATTTATCGAGAATGAGCGGAATATAATCGTGGATGATCTTTTCAGCGGTGCGGATGCGGTTACTGAATTCAGCGGCCTAATCACGGCCATCAACTTTTTCATTATGAATAATAAAGAAAAAAAGATCAAACTGCAGAAGATCAACTTTGAAATTAGCGGGTCCGAGGATATTCGCAGGGCCACAATTGAAAACGTAATCATCGAAAAGAATGCCTACAAGCCCGGTGAACTCATCAATGTCAGCATCCATTTAAAGAATGAGCGAGGGATTGCACAGGTGGAGAGCGCCGGTTTTAAAGCCCCGAATTTAAGCCCCGGCACGGTTTTTTACTTAATGGTGGCGGATAGAAAGGAAATTAATAAATTTGAAACTAAAAATATAAAAAACCCCTATTTCCCTGAAAAATTGAATCCCTTAATCCGGGCCATCAATAATTTGCGGAAAAACAACCGGATTTATATTAAGCTCATGACGCAAACCCGGGGGTTGTATATCAAGGGGTATGAATATTCCAATCTTCCCTTGAGTTTACAGAATGTATTTGTATATAACACGTCTTCGAAAACTCAATCGAAGATCAGGTTTTCCACAATTACCGAATACCAGGTGGAAGTGCCTGCTGTTATCCGGGGCAATAAGCTTTTCAAGTTGAAAATTAAAGAGAGGTAAACATCCGATGTTAAATAAAAGGTTTCTATCTATTTTTTTGTTTTTCATTCTTTTCTCAACCGGTTTATTTTCCGTAAAGGTAAAAAAAATACAGGTTAATACCTTTGATGATTTTCAGAAAGGAAAATTCCAGGGAACAAGCCTTGACAGCAGCGGTAAGCTGCTAATAGGTCCGCAAATAAAAAAAATCACCGGCCCGGCCCGGGAATATTATCTTTCATTAGATATTGCCGGGAACGGCGATATCTATGTGGGAACCGGCCACAAAGCGTCGGTATTCCGTATCGGCCGGGACGACGCCATCGAGGAGATATTCAGTTCGGATTATCTCGATGTCTATGCCTTGCTGGTGACCGAAAGCGGTGATACCTACGTGGGCACTTCACCCAACGGCAGGCTCTATAAAATCAAAAACGGCAAGAAGTACTCAGTGAAGAACAGCAGTGATATTTACGAGATTAAAGAGGGTGTTCCCAAACGTATTAAAGAGGCGGAACGCAAAAACATCGAAATCTATAATCCTGATGAACGGTTCATATGGGATATAAAGGAAGACAAAAAGGGGAATATTATTTTTGCCGTGGGAAACGGCGGCGGGGTGTATGAAATCGATAAAAAAACCGGGGACACTTTCAAACTTTTTACCCCTGAAAATTCGCATATCATCAGCCTTTATATAACGAAAAGTAATTCGATCCTGGCCGGCAGCGGCGACAGGGGGATTCTCTATAAGATCGATAAGCGAAAAGTAAAAGTTCTCTTCGATTCCCCTTTTGACGAAATTAGAGGGATATGCGAGGATAAGGATGGGAATATATATTTTTCGGCGGGAAAGGGTATATATGACCGGGACAGGGAAAAAGGCAGCGGCATCGAATTTGAACCTTTTGTAAGAAAAAAGAAGAAAAAAGAGGAGAAACAACCCGAGGAGAACAGTATGTTGTACTGCCTGCGCACCAACGGAATCGTCGAACCTCTCTGGTCTTCGAAAGAAGAATACATCTATTCCGCCG
>JAGLQA010000360.1 GCA_023137075.1 Candidatus Aminicenantota bacterium | reverse complement strand
ACGATAAGGCGCTTAATGTTGGAATTTTTCATTTTTTTATGGGCGATCATCCGCAAATGGGAAGGGGTCAACTTCACCACCGCGACGCGGTTATCGGCAAAAACTTTCTCGACATAAAACTCATTATCCATGCCGCCGTAAGCGATCACGGCATTACCGGTAATTAGTGGCGTAAAGATCGACGTAACTGTCAAATCGAAGGAGATCGAGGTATACAGGGAAAAATCCGTGGGTTCGTCTTTCACATAGGTTCGCGCCGCCCAACAGGTATAATTCACTAAGGATCGATGCTCTACTATAACCCCCTTGGGCTGCCCGGTGGTGCCGGAGGTATAGATAATATAGGCCGGAGCGCGGCTGTTATTAAGGGATTCTAAGTTTCCACCCTCGCCGGTATAAAGCGTTTTATCTTCAACGTAAATAACCGGACACCGCGGTTCCATCCCGCGAACTAAGGATTCCCGGGTTAACAGGATCTTTGCCAGGCTGTTATCGAGAAGATAATTGATTCTCTCTTCGGGATACTCGAAACCCAAAGGCAAGTAGGCTGCCCCCGCTTTTAATACGGCCAGTATGGCGACGAGCACCTCGGCGGAGCTTTCCAGCATAATGGCGGCGGCACTATCGTTTTTTATCCCTTTTTTTCTTAGAAACCGTGCCAGTTGATTGGCCGCTTCGTTCAATTCCCGGTAAGTGAGGGTTTTATCTTTCGCTTCCACCGCCAAATTATCCGGGGTGCGCTTCACCTGTTCTTCGAACAACTGCTGAATCATCCTGTCCTGGGGATAGTCTGCCGCGGTATCGTTAAAGGCGACGATAATTTCATCCCGCTCCGGTTCCGTCATCAGGGAAACATCGACCACTTTTAAATCCACCTGGTTAAAAGCCTCGCGCATCAGGTAGATGAAATGGGACATGATCCGCTCTACCGTCTCTTTTTCGTAGAGATGTGCGTCATACTCTACCAGGCATTCCAGGCGCTCTTCGGTGCGCAGGAAGGAAAAGACCATCTTAAGTTCTAAGTGAGCGATGTACCGTTCATCCTGGATGTTCCGCAGCAGAAGCGCGGTGTCGAATAGGGCAAATTCGCCTTCCACCACCGGAATTCCCAAATCATAGGGTAAGGTTTCAAGCGGGTAATTTTGATTCTCTCCGGCTTCGATAACGGTCTGCCTGACCTGCATCAGGAATTCCTTTACGGTCATTTCGTCAGCGATGGTGCTGCGTAAGACCAGGATCGTATTGATAAACTCTCCTTCCACATCCTGCTTATCGATGGGGGTGCCGATCAAAATATCCCGGCGCCCGGTATATTTATAAAGCAGCAGGCTGAGGCCGGTCACCAAAAGTATATGCAGCCGGGAATCGGAATTGTTGGCTACGGCCATCAGGCGTTCGAATAGATCGGCAGGCAGTTTAAAAGAGGCGCTGTGCCTTTGACTCTCTTTACTCCCCGTAGATCTCAGGTTATCCTTCGGAAAACCACTTTTTACCGGTTCTCCGGAAAGTTTATCGAGCCAGTACTCTCTCTCCTTCTCATATTCCCTGGCGGCAAAAACACGCTCCTTAGAAAATTCTCTATTCATGGTAATTCCTCCTTATTATTCATTTCGCTATTTTTTACTATCCTTCGGAGATGACGGCGCTCATCTTACGCTTTAATGCCATCTCATCTTTCATGGAAAGATTATGCTCCTCGCATATATCTTTCAACAAACAATTGCCGTCACACTTGTAACAATTGATATCGTACTCCGCGAGATGGGGAGCCAACTGCGGGTATTTTTTCAACACCTGTTTAATACCGTCATTAAGATATCTTTTCATGATATTTTCCTCCTATAAAGAATCTAAGCGAGCTTTCCCGGATTTTTTCATAAAGCAAAATCCCCGTCATCCTGGCGGCACTTACCGGCAAACAACCGCTGGTTTACATTGTCCCGGATTTCATCGCCTGGTTCTCCAAACTCATCTAAAGACGGCACCGCGAACTTCTGCAACTTTTTCCAGCGCCGGTCGGCGTCGAAAATCTCTTTGAAGGTATAGGGATTGGGAATGCCCA
>JAGLQA010000036.1 GCA_023137075.1 Candidatus Aminicenantota bacterium | reverse complement strand
CGCCCGATGATACTGCTTGCGAGTTGAGATTTGTGAAACATCCCCCTACGTTCCTGCGCTTCTTCATGCTCCTCGATTTTGAAATCGATATCTTCCGCTTTGTGAATTATTTGCACCGGTTGTTCATCGGTCAAAGTAAACGATGTGCGCAAACTTTCATGACGGGCGATTAATTTCTTAAATGCCTGCTCGAACTTCTCCCTGTTTATCTTACCTTCCACAGACAGAACAGCGGGCATGTTGTATACGCGGCTGTTTTTTTCCATCTGCTGCAAAACATATAGTCGTTTCTGGGCCAGGGATAAGGGGTAATATTCCTTTACTTTTGCCGGCTTCAAGCCCGAATATTTACTTCTTTCTGTCTCTCTAATATACCCGGATATTTTCCTTATTGTCGGATTTTTAAATATTGTGCTAAGAGGAATTTCTACATCGAATTCTTTATGTATTAATGCTGAAAGCCTGGCTGCTTTCAAGGAGTGACCACCGGACTCGAAAAAATTATCGTCTATTCCAACCTGCCGCGATATCTCCTTCGCACGAACTAAACCTAATACATCGCACCATATTTTTACTAATTTCTCTTCCGCCTCATCCCTGGGAGCAATAAATTCTCTTCCCTTATCCGCTGTCTCCGGTTCGGGTAAGGACTTAATGTCGATCTTGCCGTTGGGGTTTAAGGGCATCTTTTCTAAGTCTACAAAATAGGTGGGGATCATATAATCGGGCAGCGATTGAGACAGGTATTGCTGCAGTTCTACGGCGCCGGGTGCATTCTTTGCGGGCACGGCACGCTGTGCCCCTAGGTTGCTTTCGGGGGAGACTTCTTCCCGGGGGAACACAAGCCCCTCAACGGAATTCGAGTTTTTCGCGACTATATAGGCACACAGGTAGTTGTCGTCGTTATCATGCTGCCGGACCATAACGAATGCCTCTTTTACTGCTTCGTGCTGCAATAATTGGTTCTCGATCTCACCTGGTTCTATGCGGAATCCCCTTATTTTTACCTGCTGGTCGATCCTGCCTAAAAACTCCACTGTACCATCGGGCAGCCAACAGGCCAGGTCGCCGGTTTTATATAAAAGGTCCGAATGATGAGTGGGGAATTCTTGATAGGGATTATCAATAAATTTTTCATTTGTTAGTTCCGGTTTGTTCAAGTAACCCATGGAGAGACCATCCCCACCGATATAAAGTTCCCCGACAGCGAATAGAGGGACCGGGTTCATGTCTTTGTCTAATATAAAAAAGTCGGTATTGGCTATGGGAGGGCCAATGGGTATACCGGATAATTTTTTATAAAACCCATCCTTTTCCTTGTCTATTTCCAATACTGCTGCCATGATGGTGGCTTCGGTTGGGCCGTACATGTTATAGACGCGACAATTCTCATTTACCAGGGTTAAAGCACGCTGTACTAAGTCTAAGGTTAGTTTTTCCGCACCGATGGCTAAATGCTTCATACTATTTAATTCCCGACCGGTGTGGGTAAGAGTTTGAAACTGGGTAGGAGTGATATGCAAGGTTGTAATCCTATTGGAATTCATGAAATCAGTGTAGTTTTCGGGATTGAGCATCACATCTTCCTGTACCATGTATAACGCTGCTCCTGATGTGAGGGCGATAAAGATTTCCCACACCGACCAGTCGAAATAATAAGACAGGTTTTGAACTACCCTGTCCTGCGAACCCAACTCCATAACGGCATATCCCCAGTGCATCAGGGCACAAAAATTCGCATGGGTGATGGATACTCCTTTGGGTTTGCCGGTGGAACCGGAGGTGAAGATGACATAGGCGAGGTTCTCAGGAGAGTTGAGAGTTAGGTCGGTTTCAGGATGCATAGGCGGATTGGGTTCGGGAGGCATATATGCATCCCTTACAGGTCTGTTTTCTTGTCTTTCCCTAATCCCTTCTTCAATAAAAACTATCTCAACTTGTAGATTTCTATACGTCTCAACCTCATCATACAAACTGCGGGTGGTGAGTAGTAGTTCTACACCACACTCCTCAAGGATATATGCATTCCTCCCGGCCGGGACTTTGGGATTTAACGGCACATAACCGCTGCCACTTTTTAAGATGCCCAATATGCCGGTTATCATCTCGATGGTTCGGCCAACCAAAATCCCAACTAAATGATTGCCGGTTACTCCTTTTTCGAATAGATACGTTGCTAACCGGTTCGATTCCTCATCCAACTGCCGGTAAGTAAGAGAACGGGTGCCTTTTTGACCGGTTGCAATCGACCCAAGCAGCGCTGTATTCTCCGGGATTCTTTCCACCTGCCGGGCAAATAACCGCGGGATTGTCTTTGCGGTGGAAAAACCTGTTTTCCGGTAATTAAATTCAAATAGCAACTGCTTCTTTTCCCTCGAAGATAATATCTCTATTTTGCCTATTTCGCCACCGGGATCGTCGGCAATCTCTTCTAAAATATTTGAAAAATGAACAGATAACCTTTCTATTACCTTTTGTTCAAAGCATTGGCCATTGTAGATAAAATTGATATCGACTTCTTCGGAAAGGACCAGGGCAATAGTCAGATCATAGTTGGTCATTTCAAATATAGAATAACCGTTAATTGATAATGGCCCCTGCCCCTGCATAAGAGCTTTGTCTAAAGGATAGTTCTCTACGACAACGATAGAGTCGAAGGGTTCGGCACTGCCTGAGTTGCTGTACTCTTTTACAGCCACTAAAGGAGTCGCTTCATACTCTTCTCTCAACTGCACCGCTTCATTTACTTTTTTAATTAAATCCACGGTTTTTTCAGCGGAATCGGTTTGTACTCTAAGGGGCAGGGTGTTGATGAAGAGTCCTACAATATTTTCAATATCCTTTATTTTAGCCGATCTTCCCGATACGGTGGTGCCGAAGATCACATCGGTAATGTTGTTATACTTTTGTAAAAGAACACCATAGGCAGTGTAAAGCAGGGATGGCATCGTTATCTTATTTTTCTTAACCAGTTCTTCTAACTTTTCCCGGAGACTTTTCCCCAATTTGGCATTAAAATTTCCAGTCGCTGAAATTTCTCTACCACCGGCTCGCTTTAGGGATATTTCCGATGCTGTTTCAGCCTCGGCTAAATACTTTTTCCAGAACTTTTCCTGCTTGCTGCCATCCCGGTCGCCAACCCACCTGACATACTCCTTAAACTTATTCTTTCCCGGCTTTACCATTTCTCTGCCGGAAGAAAACTCATTATACGCTGCAAAAAACTCTTTCAAGATAATTCCATTACTCCAGCCATCATATAGAATATGGTGATTGCTTATAACCATTTCATATTTATCTTTCGCAATCTTGCACAGCGTTACCCGGAATGGGACCTGCTCCAAATCGAACTTCTCCCGCCTATCTTCGCTTTTTATCTCTGCTGTCGAATAAACTTCTTTACTAAGCTTTTGTTTAATTTTTTCGTTTTTTTCCGGTTCGTCCCGGGAAAGATCAAAAAAATTCAATTCCGGTTGATGTTCTTTTAAGACCATCTGCACCGGCTTTTTCATCTTCTTCCAGCGAAACACGGTACGCAGCATTTCATTGCTTGCGATAACGAAGTTCCAGGCTTTTTTAATAATATCGGCATCTACAACACCGGATATTTGCAGGCATAATTGCTCAAAATAGAGATCGCTGTCCGGATCTCTCAAATAATGGAACAGCATCCCCTCCTGCAGCGGAGTTAATGCCAGGATATCCTCAATTTTTTGCCTGTTTATTTTTTGTCCCTTTTCTTTAATCATTTTTTGTTTCTTTGAGAGGGTTCCAAATCAA
>JAGLQA010000359.1 GCA_023137075.1 Candidatus Aminicenantota bacterium | reverse complement strand
TAAAATAGAATTTATCCGCCTTATCTTCGGCTTTTTTGCCGCTTGTATCATAAATTTCTTTACCCATAAAATAATAAACATCCTCGAGTAACGTGAGCAACCGGTCGGATTTAACCGTTAATTTATGTTCCGTCAATTCAAATTCATAGCTAATATCTGTTTCGGTTTTGAATTTATCTAAGTAATGTTCTAAAGCGACAATTCCGCTTTTAATAAAAATATTGGATGAATCCTTAAACTCTATTTCACTAATACTACTAATGGAATCCTTGTTAGACGCGATATTTTTTTTCATTATTAATTCCTTAAAATTGTATTTAACACTCCTTTTTATAATTTTATTAATATATTCCCATAGCCGCGGCTGGACGATTTGCCCAGGCCAAGAAAATCGGGCAGCAAAAAGTTAACCATAAATTCCCCTTTAAAAGCATTGTGGGTTTTTCCTTTCAGGTTTGCTTGAACTTCGAGAAATTTGGATTTTACCTCCAGTCTGCTTTTAATCGTGTAACCGGCAAACTTGCAAAATGAGATAATGTTATTGACCAGGATAGAATTGAGCATCCGGTTTTTTTGCGTATCGTCGTCTATCCTCATGTATTCCTTATAATTGGCCTGGTTAAGGGCAATCCAGGGGGTGAGAAATTCATAGACATAAAATTGCCCTTCTTCACCGAAAACCGCCTCTTTTACTTCGATCTCTTTCCCATAAATCTCAATTATTTTACCTTCGATCACAAGGTTTTCCGATGTCAGGAATATATCTTTTAAAATCTCGATGCCTTCCTGCTTATACCCGAATATGGAAAAAAACCGGTTGATTTTGAATTGAACCGCCGGGTAGCGGTAGAGATGTTTACCCGTGTCCCGGTCATGATTGTGCAAAAGATCATAACGCTCGTACCGGTTGGAAAAATATCCCCGGGCCTTATGCAGTTCGCCCGGTTTAACCTTAATCTCCGGGAACTTAACGATACCGGTTCTTATTTTTTGTAACATATCATCGATTCCGTTTCGGACAGGCTTCCGCCCACGGGAATTTCTTCCTTTTACAGGGCTTTTTCATAACTTTTTCCTATTGTGGGGAACTCAATTCCTTAATCCCCGAATCCATCTAAAAAATTAAAATACCATAACCGGAAAATATTTTCAACACATTTTGAAAAAAATATTTAAAAAATAGCCCATAGTAATCGTGAGTGCGTTAATATTATTTACCTGTCCCCTTCGTTTTTTATATTTAGAAAAAACAAAAAACACCTGCCTGGATTTGAATTTTTTTTAAAATAGTGTACAATAAATAGACGGAGGACAAAATGGAAAAATATACCATTATCCTTGAACAAGATGAAGATGGCGTTTTGATCGGTTCCGTCATAGAATTGCCAGGCTGCCACACCCAGGCAAAAACCTATGATGAGCTATTTTTCCGTGTTAAAGAAGCCATCGAGCTATATCTTGAAGTTGAACAGGAGAAAATCGCAATTCCTCATAATAAGTTTGTAGGTGTTCAACAGATAGAAGTTTAAAGAAGATATCGGTCGTGGTTTATTGTCAAAGATAATAAAAGAGGATATTAAAATTTCAATGAAAGATTTTCAAAATTTATTGAAATAAGATCATTCTTTTTCTTCCGGGGGAAATAGGATAACATTCTATCTTAATTTGATGCTGATGAGACTGATGAGCGTAAACATGACGGCAATAATCCAGAAACGCACCACTATCTTCGGTTCGGCAATGCCGAGAAACTGGAAGGTATGATGAACCGGGGCCCGGTAAAGTATCCTCCGTTTTAATAGTTTTATCCCCACATAATCCTGGAGAAATACCGATAAAAACTCAATCACAAAAACACCGCCGGCTATTAAAAATATGATCTCCTTTTTTAACAGTACTGCCGAGGTCGCGATTAGGCCGCCCAAAAAGAGTGAACCCGTATCTCCCATAAAAATCTCAGCCGGGTAGGTATTAAACCACAAAAAAGCTGCCAGTGCGCCAATCAGGGCAGTCAATACGATTACCAGTTCTTCCGCACCTTTTATATGAGGAAATAATAGATACCTTGAGGCCAGGGCATTGCTTAAAATATAGGCAAATACGGCATAAACAACTGCCACCAGGGAAACCGGAACCGCTGCCAGACCGTCGAGCCCGTCCGCGAAATTGATGGAATTCGAAATACCGATTACCACCAGGATGATAAAAGGGTAATATAAATATTTAAGATCAATCACCGGGTCACTGATAAAGGGGACATATAATTTTGTTATTATCTCCGGGGAAAAAATGGAAGAATCGGGAGATAATACAAGCAGTCCTAAGATCAAGCCGAAAAGAGCCTGGAAAAAAAGTTTGACCCCCCTACTCATCCCCGCGTCACTGGAACCCCTGACACTCTTCAAATAATCATCGAAAAAACCGAGGGCCGTAAACCAGAAAGCCGCAAACAATGCGATTTTCAGAAAGGGATTTCCAAGCTTCCCCCACAGCAGCACGGCAATCAAGAAGGAGAGAAAAATGATAACCCCTCCCATGGTAGGAGTGCCGTCTTTATTCTTCGGAGATATATCGCCGTAATCCCGGGTTTTATCCCTGAAATTCAACTGGAATATAATATTGATTAACTTACGCCCCAAAAAAACGCCGGTCAGAAAAGCGGTCAACATCCCCATCAAAGCCCTGAACGAAACATAGGTGAAAAGCCGTTGACCGGGAAAATCTCCAAGATATTGCAGCAGCCAATCTATCATCCTTTCTCAATCTCCTTATAAATTTTTTTTATGATGCTTTTAAGCTCGAATTCAGGATTCAGGTTATTTGAGGTAATGAGTACACCACCGATGTATTCTTTCACTTCCTCCACAGTCAACAATTTTCTCCTGTAAAATCCGTATATTAATTTAAGCAATTCTTCCCTGATAAGCGAATTGCTGTCCAAAGAGAATTCCACGAAATAATCCACGTCCTCTTTACTGCCGATCTTCGCTGCCAATCTTAAACCGGCTAACTTCTCTTCCAGGGAAAATTTTTTGAATCTTTTGCGTATTATATTTTTATAATCGTTGTAATCCTTGACCGAACTGTGATGGTAAAGTAAATCGAGCGCCCCGGCTCTCACCTCGTAATAGGGGTCGTCGAGCAGGGCTACTACCAATTGTTTGACTTCCGGGTTCCAGGTATTTAACCGGTTCAACGAATTCAGCGCGTTCCGCCTGACAAATCCATTCTCCGTTCCCGATCGCAAAATATCGATAAGGTAACCGGCCTTGCTTTTATCCTTAAATAGTCCAACCAGTTTAATTCCCACGTTCCTGATTTCCCAGCTTAGGCTGGATATATAAATGTTAATTTTGTAATAATAATCGTCCCTGAACTTATCGCTCTCTTGCGATACTTTTTCAAAGAACTTAAAAGGAGAAAGCATCGATATGGGTATTTTGTTCGCATTATTCAGGATTTTTTTCCTAAAAATCAACACCTGTGCATTCTTTAACATCAAAGAAGAGAGAAAATAGATTGAAATTCCGATAAAAGACAACGAGATCAAAAGAACGATATTTCCCACCACCTTCGATGAACTGAAGTCAATTCCCTTGAAAATGAATTTGGCCTGAACCAGGCCAATCACCATTAAAAACGCTGAAAAGAGAGTTTTAAAAAAAGATAATGATACCTCCCTGTATTTTATCAATATTTCCTCATCTTCCAGCTTCGTTTTTAACACAACGATTCTTACCAATGCAAAAATAAGAAAAGAGATGGATGTGGCCAGGGCCAGCCCGGCATATCCCAAAGAGGTTTTCACCAGGAAGTAACTTAAGCCGATATTGGTAAGGAGCATCATGAAGTTCAACCACAGTGAGGTGCGGACATTGATCCTGGCGGAGAATATTTTAACCGTAAAGGAATGGATGCCCCACCCTACCAGGCCCAGGGCATAAAATTGCAGGGCGTAAGCAGTGGCGCTCACCTGGGAAGAATCAAACCTGCCCCTCTCAAAAATTAACGATACAATGGGTTCCGCCAGCACAATCATCAGGATCGCGATAGGCGTTAATAAAAAGATATTGGCCTTTAAACCGTCGATGAACAACCGCCTGGTCTTCTTTTTATCGAAAAAGGCAACTTTATCTGAAAATTCCTTCAATACAAGACTATTGATGGCCCGCGATATCATGGCAAAGGGATACCTGAAGATCGTCAAGGCAAAACTAAGAAAGGCAATACACCCGGTCTTCAGCCCGGATGCAAGAAATAAACTCACCACTTCATTTATCCTGGCCATAATCACATCAAGTGAAAGGGGAAGCAATTGCGAATAATATTTTTTGGCTGCTGCGCCGGTAAACTCGATGACCGGTTTATAGGAAAATCCGATGGTTTTATTTTTAAATATCCTCGCGATAAAGGGATAAAGAAATATAATTTGCATAAAACCGCCGAATAAAATCCCATAGGCAATGGAAAATAAACCGGCGGTGGAATGAAGTGCGACTATCCCGATAATTGCTCCCAGGGAGAAAAAGATGGATGATGATTCCGCCACTCCAAACCGGTTAAAGGCTTTCAGATAGGTGGTAATAACCGAGGCAAAGGTTACTAAAAACAGGTACGGCAACAATAATCTTGTCATATTTATCGTATCCTGTATCATGCCTTTTGCCAGGAAGGGATAAAAAATGGTCTTGATAATCACGGGCGCGAGCAGTATCCCGGAGACCGTGAATAGGAGTGACAACAACAGGGTAAAATTGGTAATCGAAGAGGCTGCTTCCCAGGTTCTCTTTCTCGAACTGCGGTGAAACAGCCGCGAAAAAATAGGTAAAAAAGCACTCTCCAAAGCATGCTCAGCGAGAATTCTCCTCATGAAATGAGCGATGGTTAATCCCACTGCATAGATATCGACGACCCTTCCGGCCCCGAAATACGCGGCGATAACAATATACCTGAACAATCCTGACAACCGGGATATCAAAATGCCGAAGGAGGAACCCAATATTTTTGAAGAAGTCGTTTTCTCAATATGAACTTTTTTTACTTTTTCGAAATAGCTCTTCAGGACAAAAGTTTTTTCACCGATCTCTAACCGGTCATCCTCATTTATCTCAGCCCATTTTGTTACTTCTTCACCATTAAGGGCGGCGCTACCCTTTTTTTTCCTGACAATGATTTTCTCCCCATCCTTAATCAACCTTAAATCGATTAACACATCATCTTCAACATCATCCAGGTATAAATCGCATAACACCGAACTGCCTATATAAGTAGAATTAAAAATCAGCTCGATATTTTTTTCACTCTCCAAGGAATGGAGATAAAACACTTTAATTTGCTGTTCATCCGCTTTCTCCTTTCCTCTAAAAATTTGTTCTATCTCTTTGAGTATCAACTCGGAACTGTTCTGTTTTTCAATTTTTCTCAGGTTTTTCCTCATATTGAACAGCATGTCGCTGTCATATAATGCCTCCCGAATAACCGACAGCAGCGTTGTCTCAGGCACGTATATCGTCCTTCTATTATCCCGGTAGCGAACCTCTTCATATACGATTCTCGCACCACCGGCCTTCTCCACCTCACGGGCATTCAGGATTTGATGATCCCCCGGCAGATCGATTTTCGGAATCAGGATCGATGGAATCCCTAACGTGGTAATCTCCTTGATGGTACCGGCCCCGGCCCGGGATACGACTAAGTCTGAGATGGCGTATATCTCATCGATATTGTCAAAATACTCCTTTACGAGTAATTTGCCCTCCACTTCGGGCGGCACGCCGATATCCCGGAATATCTTAATCGTATCGTCAAAGGCCTTGTACTCTTTCGAATACCCCCTCCCGGTCGACAATATCACAGTCAGGTTTTTCATCGATAAAAACACGGGGATCAATTCGGCAACCGCCGTATTGATGGTTCGTGCCCCGCCGCTTCCGCCAAAAATAAAAATAACTTTATTTTTCTCAGGGATCCCGTACTTCTCTTTTATATTCGTGTTCCGGCTGTATTTAATCGATCTCCTTAAGGGATAACCGGTAAATACCACCTTTTCTTCCGGGAAAAAATTCGCCGTTGACGCGAAAGAAACGCCGATTTTTGCCGCGAAGCGTGAAATAAACCGATTCAAACGTCCCGGTACGGCATTCTGCTCATGAATGAAAACTTTCAGTTTGAGGAATGAAGCGGCAATTAAAACAGGCGCCGCCACATAACCACCGCTCCCGATGATAATGTCCGGTTTAAATTTTCTCAAGAGAAAAAAACTCTTCACCACCCCTAAAAAAATGAAGAACAGGGAAACCAGGGTTCCTACACTTTTTATCTTTTGCGGGATCCCCTTCGACCGGACATCGATAAACTCGATGGGGTGGGAAATATTTCGGACGATTCTCTTCTCAGCGCCCTTTTTGGTCCCGATATATAAAAATGACGAGCCGGGATATTTTTCCCGTAATTCTTCATATATTGCGATATTGGGGTAAACGTGGCCGCCGGTACCGCCGCCGGTGAATACAACTCTCTTTTTTTCCATTTTCAAAAAATTAGTATATCACAAAAAATCGAAGGCGTTAAGCCCCGGTTTACTTAAAAATTCCCTTTCGGGAATATTTCCATAAAAAAAGACGGATGTTTCCTGCAAGTTTAAAAAAATTTCACACAGCCGGTTAATATCATCCCTGGTGACTTTTTCGATATTTTCGATAATCTCTTCGACCTGCAATTCCCTTTTTAAAAAAAATTCCTGGTTCACATTAAATCTCATTTTCGAGACATTGCCTTCGAGTCCCAATACGACGGAAGATTTGATATGATCTTTTGCCCGGTTTAATTCTTCTTCCGTAATACCGCCCTCTTTCAACATTATAATTTCTTCTTTTACGGCTGTTAAATATTCCGCCGATTTACCGGGTTCGATAATGGCATAAACCAGGTGAATACCGCATTCCAGGTATGTATCCACAAAGGAATTCACGGTATAAGCCAGGCCCTTTTCTTCCCTGATTTTCTGGAATAACCTGGAACTCATACCGGACCCGAGGATATCATTCATAATCATGAACCGGTATTTTAAAGGAGAGGCCGTGTGTATGCCCTCAAAACCGATAATCACGTATAATTGTTTCAAAGATGAGTTCCGTTTTATGAAGGATTTGAAGTTGAAACGTGGTTTGGAGAATGAAAAATCTTCGGGACTCTTCCGCGGGAACGCGGCAAATGCCCGGTTTGCCAATTCGACAAGTTCATCATGATCTATACTGCCCACCGCTGACAGCAGCAGTTTGCCGGGTACGTAGTTCTTTTTATAGAAATCGTACACCATCTCCCTGTCGAAGCCGGCAACGGAATCTTCGTTCCCGGTAATGGGGAAACCGACACCATTGTTCAAAAATACGCTTTCATAGAATCTCTCGAAGGCGAAGGTATCCGGATCATCCTCCGACTCGTTTATTTCTTGCAGAACGACGTTCTTCTCCTTCAAGAATTCGTCACCGGGAAAACGTGCGTTCATAACGATGTCCGTCAGCAAGTCAAAAGATTCTTTTAACTTCTCATCGATGACTTTAATATAATACTGGGTAATCTCTTTACCGGTAAAGGCATTCAACCGGCCGCCCAACCTGTCCGATATGTCGGCAATTTTTTTTGCACTATAGGTTTCGCTCCCCTTAAACATCATATGTTCGATGAAGTGGTGAATGCCGTTTTTTTTTTTATCTTCTGCCCTGGACCCGCTCCTGAGCGAGTAACTTAATGAAAAAGAGGGGAATTCCGGTCTGTACTCGCTGATTACAACCAGGCCCGAATCCAACAGGGTTTTTTTTACCATAGGTAACTCCAATTTTTCTTACCAGGTTTCCGATTTAAAAAAAAGCCATTGTATCACTTGAAAATCGGTTTGTCAAAATATAAAGTTCATTTTTTCCCCCAAATTCATATTTGACTAAAGCAATAAAAAAGAATAGAATGACCAGATGAAAGATGACAACAAAATTCGAAGTACAACGGTATTATGCCTCAGACATAACGGATCCGTGGTTATCGGGGCGGACGGGCAGGTCTCTTTAGGCAATACGGTGCTCAAACACGGGGCCAAAAAAATCAGGCGGCTCTACCACGACAAAGTACTGGCCGGGTTCGCCGGATCAACTTCAGATGCTTTTGCCCTCTTCCAGAAATTCGAGGGAAAATTGGAAGAGTACAATGGTAACATGCAGCGGGCGGCCATCGAGCTCTCCAAGGATTGGCGCACCGACAAAATCCTGAGACGATTGGAAGCCATGTTGATCGTTGCCAATGAAGAAAAACTCTTTATTCTTTCCGGTTCGGGAGATGTTATCGAACCCGACGAGGATATCCTTGCCATCGGTTCCGGGGGTCCTTATGCCCACGCGTCGGCATTGGCGCTCAAACGTCACTCCGACTTAGATGCCAGGACAATCGTGGAAAAATCACTGCAAATCGCGTCCGATATATGTATATATACCAACCAAAAATTCACAATCGAGGTGCTATGATGCAAGAATTAGAACAAAAAAAAAAGGATTTGAACTTAACACCGAAAGAGATCGTAAAAGCACTCGACCTATATATCATCGGCCAGAATAAAGCTAAAAAAGCCGTCGCCATCGCCCTGAGAAACAGGTTCAGGAGGCAGCAGCTTCCCAAAGAAATTGCCGATGACATTATCCCCAAAAACATCCTGATGATCGGGCCAACCGGGGTAGGCAAAACCGAAATCGCCAGGAGATTGGCAAAATTGGCGGGCTCACCTTTTATCAAGGTCGAGGCATCGAAGTTTACCGAAGTCGGCTATGTGGGTAGAGACGTGGAATCCATGATTCGAGATATGGTGAGAATCGCCGTGGATCTGGTAAAAGCGGAAAAAATGGAGTCAAATAAAGGAAAAGCGAAACGAAATGCCGAAGAAAAAATTCTATCGATCCTGTTTCCACAAAAACAAAAAGTGAAAGGCCCGGCAGCCGAGTTAGAAATAGAAAACAACCGGTTTAAAGAGACCAAAGAGAAACTACGGAAATTATTTCACGAAGGCAAATTGAACGACAGAACCGTCGAAATCGAAGTAAAATCCACGACGAACACTCCCTTTGAAATTTTCTCTTCCTCCGGTGTGGAAGAGATCGGCATCAGTATCAGCGAAATGGTACCCAACATGTTCGGCGGCAATAAACCGAAAAAGAGAAAAATGACCGTGGGAGAGGCCTTCGAATACTTAGTGAAAGAGGAACAAGACAGGCTCGTCGATATGGATGAAGTTTCCAGGACAGCCATCGAACGAGCGGAACAAATGGGAATCGTATTCTTAGACGAGGTCGATAAAATTGCCGGCCGGGAAGGCGGAGGAGGTGGCCCCATGGTTTCCAGGGAAGGTGTACAGCGGGACCTGCTGCCCATCATAGAGGGCACCACCGTTAATACACGGTACGGCATGGTTAAAACCGACCATATTTTATTCATCGGCGCCGGCGCTTTCCACGTTACCAAACCGGCGGATTTAATCCCCGAACTCCAGGGCAGGTTCCCCATCAGGGTGGAATTGGATTCATTAAGCATGAAAGACTTTGTCCGCATTCTAACGGAACCGAAGAATGCATTAGTCAAACAATCCAAAGCGCTGCTCAGCACGGAAGGACTCGAAGTGATTTATACCGACGATTCGATCGAAGAGATAGCCCGGCTCTCGGAAGAATTAAACTCGACTGCTGAAAACATCGGGGCACGCAGGCTCTACACCATTATGGAAAAAGTGATGGAAGAAATCTCTTTCGAAGCCTCGGATACTGAAAAAGACCAGGTAACAATCGATAAAAGCTATGTCCAGGAAAAAGTCGAAGGCATTGTCCAGGATTCCGACCTGAGCAAGTATATATTATAGTAGTGTAAACCATGGCAAAAAAAACGAAGTTAATCATCATATTACTCATTGCGCTGCCTCTTCTGCTGTGGAGCTGTGGCAAAAAAGGCCCGCTAAAATTAGAACCGGAAGTATTACCCCTTAAGGTAGATCAATTTAAATTAACCCAGTCAGGGAAGGCTACCCGGTTGGAGTGGGTATTTCCCGAGTATCTTTCGGATAAGGAGACCAAAACCGACTTAGAACGTATAACGAAAATCTTTATCTATTATGCGTATAAAGAGATTCCCGCCAGGAAGTTCAAACGAAAATCTATCCTGTTAAAAAAACGCAAGATGAACGATCTCACCCGAAAAGACAACGCCTACTCTATCAAAATTCCCTTTAAAATAAACGAATTAGATGGAAAAACTCACCATTTTGCGGTCATGTATTACCACGGCAAAAAAAAATCCGCCTTAAGCAAAATCGAATCCATCAAAACGATTATCCCGGTAAAACCGGTAAACAACCTGGAAATTCTTAAAGAGAATAAATTTATTAAGCTCAAATGGAGCAAACCGGAGTTGAACCTTTCGGACAAAAAAATCCCGAATATCTCGGGCTATAAAGTTTACAGAAAAGTAACAACAGTGGAAGAGACGGATAAAAAAGCGGGTTTCACCCAACTGAACAAAGGCACGGTTCTGCGTGAATATTTTGAAGACAACGATACCGGGATAGACGGAAACTATTTCTACTATATTACGACCATCAGTTCAAACATCGTTGAAAGTGACCCCTCTAATATCGCGACAGTTAAAATTACGGATATCTTCCCCCCCGAACCGCCGCAAAACCTGGTTGTCTTTAAACACAAAGACCACCTGTTTTTAACCTGGGAACGGGTTACGGAACGGGATCTCTCCCACTATAAAATATACAGGAAATCATCCCGGGCCGGGATTGATAACTTTGAAACCATCGCCGACAAGGTTGACGATAATTACTTTAAGGACATAAAAATATCGAAAGAGACCACCTATTCCTATTACGTGACAGCCGTGGATGTTAAAGGTAATGAAAGCAAAAAATCTAACATCGTCAAAGAAAAATTTTAAATAAGTCAAATAAGTTAGAGAGTTGAAGAGTAGACCTGAGCTTATAGGCCAACGAATCGTTTCGCAAAATATACTTTCTAACTTCTAAACTTACTAACTAACGAACTCTCAACTTATGAACTCATGAACTCGAAAGTAGCAGTCATTAAATGCGGTAGTTATGAATACCGGGAAGTCCTGACTTCCGTAAGGAGAGGTATCGATCTCTTAGGAGGCATATCTTCCTTTCTCAAAAATGGAAAAGAAGTTCTGTTAAAACCCAACCTGCTGGCAGGCGAGCCACCGGAAAAAGCAGTCACCACTCACCCGGCGGTTTTCAAAGCCGCGGCTGAGATCTTCAAAGAAGCAGGCGCCCACCTTTATTACGGTGATTCCCCGGCAGTAAGCAAACCGGAACGGGCAGCCGGGAAAGCCGGAATAAAAGAGGTCGCCGATGAATTAGGCATGCGGCACGCCGATTTTCAAACCCCGGTAAAAGTGTCTTACCCGGACGCGCTGCTGGCAAAGCAGCTTAACCTGGCAGCCGGAGTGTTAAAGGGCAGAAACCTCATCAGTATCAGTAAAATGAAGACCCACGGTTTAACCCGTATCTCCGGTGCTGTCAAGAACCAGTTCGGTTGTGTGCCTGGTTTTTTGAAGGGGGAATACCATGTCAAAATGCCCGATATCCATGAGTTCTCAACCGTTCTCGTGGATATCAACAATTATTTAAAACCCGGGCTATTCATTATGGATGGCATTACGGCCATGGAAGGAAACGGGCCTCGCGGGGGAACCCCCATAGAAATGAAGGTCCTGCTTTTTTCCACCGACCCCGCGGCCTTAGATTCTATTTTTTGTAAACTCATCGACCTGAACCCCGAATTTGTTCCTTACCTGGTCATCGCGGAACAGGCAAAGTTAGGAACCTACCGGTACGATAAGATCGATGCAGTCGGGGATGATGTAGAGGAATTGATAAACAAAAATTTCAGAGCGGTCAGAAAACCGGCAGACAGGTTCCCCACCCCCTCTTACTTTCCGACCTATCTAAAAAATTTCATCTCCCCCAAACCGGTCATTAATTACGATTTGTGCACGAAATGCGGTTCCTGTGTGCTGCAGTGCCCGGTTAGCCCGAAAGCGGCCGATTGGTCGGGGGAAAACAAGGATATAAGACCCAACATCAATTATAAACGCTGCATTCGCTGCTACTGCTGCCAGGAAATCTGTCCCCACAAAGCCATAACCATCAAAGTGCCCTTACTGGGAAAAGTCATTTACAGGTAGTGCGCCCTTTTTTCAGAATTGAGTCGCCGGTATTTTCTATCTTTTTAATTTCCACATCCACTTATTCATTCCTTCAGGAGAATTTTAATGATTCGGATTCCACTATATCATATTTTGAATAAAAAAAAGGGGTAAGGCCGGAAGGCCTTACCCGGGAGGTAAATATGTTTAAGCTTAAAAGGAGGGGACTTCTATATATATAAACAGAATTTCGTTTTTTTTCAAGCTCACATAAATAGAATGCAAATTTCATGCCAGTTCGGTCTAAATTTCAAAAACAGTTTTATAATCAACCTTAAAGAAGATTGCTAAAAAAAATCACCGGGATAAGGTGAGACAAAAGTTGCAAAGAACGTCGCAAGTGCAAAAAATGTCTTAAGGGTTTACGCAAAAAATTTGACTTTTACCTTTATTCTGATAAAATAGCCTTTAATGTCTCCTATTATATTATTTTATATCTCCGTTTATTGGATTGGGTTTGTTAATTGTATTCCAATTGGACCTGTCAATTTAGAAATCTTTAATACTGCCCTGAAAAAACAATACCCCCAGGGCCTGGCAGTTGCCGCAGGCGGCGCGATAGGTGACGCGATATGGGCGTTACTGGCTTTTTTCGGAATTTCACCCTTCAGCCGCTCCCCCATGATGGAAGCTGCTTTCTTTCTTGTCACAGCCGCTGTCACCGGTGTTCTCGGTTTCATCCTATTAAGAGATTCAAAGTTTGTAGCAAGGAAAGAGGAAGTTATTGTCGTAAAAATAAGACGAAAAAGATGGGCGTTTTTAAAAGGCTTATCCCTGGTCCTGGTTAATCCATTAGGTATTGTGACCTGGATGGTTGTTTTACAATTTCTAAGAAAAATCAATATTTATATTCCGCTTAAGTTGAATTACGAGATACTCTTCTTTATTGTTGTTGCTGTAGGTGCTGCCACCTATTTTACATTGATTGTGTTTATTACCAACAGGATGAAAAGTTTTTTTACTCCCCGCAGAGCGGCAAAAATCACAAAGTGCCTTGGTTATGGGTTATTTTTCCTCAGTGCCTATTTTATTTTCAATGCCATCAAGGTATTCTTTTTCAACAGTAGTTCACTGCACATCCAATAGATAACCGGGGTTGACCGGGATAAAACAATGGGAGTATAATGGCACCATGATATTAACAATATTTGGTTATCCAAAAGCGGGAAAAACGCTATTATTCAATCTTTTAACCGGCAAAAAGGAGGAAGTATCCAAATTTTCAACCTCCACCCACGAATATCACAAAGCAGTCGTCGATGTACCTGACGAACGATTAACGCGTCTGGCAAAGCATTTCGATTTACCGCCTGTTTATGCCAAAATCGAATACTTAGATACCGGCGCCATTGCCTTTGGTGAAAGTAAGAATGAGACCTTTATCGATCTTTTAAGACGAGCCGACGGCCTGGTTCATGTTATCCGGGGCTTTGAAGACCCGGAGATTCCTCATTTTCCAGGTGAAGTGGATCCGATGCATGATATACGCGCGATAGAGGAAGAGTTAAAAGCCGTTGATTTTTTAAGTATTGAAAAACGGTTAGAGAGGCTCCAGGCCGATATAAAAAAGATCAAGTCGAAAGAATTGCAAGATGAGTTTGAATTAATGACCCGGCTAAAAGCGTTTTTAGAAGAGGGAACCCCCCTGATTGAATTCGAGTTTAAGGCAAAAGAGGAGATCGTTATCCGGGGATTCAAATTCTTATCGCTCAAACCGTTGATACACATTATTAACGCGGATGAAAACACCTATGGCAACTATTTATCCTTAGGAGACGAGAAAAAACAGAACCGGGCCACCTTTGTTTTTTGCGCTAAGATCGAGGATGAGCTTTTAGAATTGGAAGAAGAAGACCGGCACATGTTCCAGGAAGAGTACGGTTTAAACGAATACGAATACATGAAAGAAAATTTTGTCGGAAAGAGTTACCGGTTAATGAACTTAATATCCTTTTTTACCATGGGTAAAAAAGAGTTCAAAGCCTGGACGATCAACAACAATGAAAATGCCCATACGGCCGCCGGGAAGATTCACACCGATATCCAGGAAGGGTTTATACGCGGCGAAACCATTAACTGGAAAGATTTTTTAGAAGCCGGAGGATTCAGTCAAGCCAAGGAGAAGGGGGTATTGCGTTTAGAAGGCAAGGAATACATTGTCCGGGATGGAGATGTTATTCAGTTTCGTTTTAACAAATAGCCTTCTTCGAGATGGCCCGCAGGGCCTTTTGGAAAAGTTTTTGTCCAACTTTTTTCAAAAAGTCGGTCGCCGGAGGCAAATGTACTCAGTAAAAAATTGTCTGAACCGGGATTTACAGGATTAAAGGATGACCGGGATGAGACTCAGGATTACGATTAACTAAATGCATTTAATAATCTAATCTACTACTACGATCTAGCTTTTATCATAAACGATCACATATTAATAATGTTTGAGTTTAATGATTTTATCCTTGATCTTTGTTAGTTGCCATTTTCGCTTGATTGATTATGCCATCAATAAACTTGATCAGATTCGGATTACCAATCTTTTCAATTACATCTTTAGCTCTCAATAAATATTCAAAAAATTTGTTGAAATTGTTTTTTCTTTTATAAATTGAAGAAATTCGTAAAATTATTGATCCCAGGATAAGAGTTTCACCAGCCTTATCAAATATTTTCATGCTTTCTAACAGGTTTTCAAGAGCTTTGTTTAACTCACCTTTTTTATAATAAACAGAACCGATATAATGAAAGATGACGCCGCGACCTGTTCTATCACCGGTTTGTTCCTGTATTTGTTTGGCTTTAAAAAATAAGTCAAGTGCCTCGCTTAACCGGGATGTTTCCTTGAACAAATTTCCAATTGTTATAATAGTTTTGAGGTGATTTTTTAAGTTGAAATAAGGCCGGTATCGTTCAAACAATTGATTAGCTTCATCGACTCTCGACACGCTTAAATAAAGCTTGATTAAATCAAGAACGATTTCATTAGCAATACGATCCGGGGAGTATTTTTTTCCTATCGCCTCTTTCAGTTGTTTTTCGAGAAGCCCAACTTTGAGATTTAAACTTTCAGCCTCTACCATATCTTGAAGTCCGAATTCTGCCAACTCTCCCATAAATCCTTGTATCTCCGATCCTGTAATCCCAGGGACATTGGGGAAATGGATCACACCCCGGTCTCGTCTGAGGAACAGGTCCTGGGCCTGGTTGGCAAACTTTGCAATGTTTCCGGTTGTCACACAAAAAAGAAAGGGCAGCTTTAAACCTAATAAAATATCGCGAGAAAGGTTGATGTCTTTTATGATTTGATCCTTCGTGAAGACAATCGCCTCATCCAGGTGGGAAAGAATCACCCCATCGGGTTTCTCGCCTGCCGCAGCTTTTACCATTCGGAGAAAACGCTCTCCATTCGCCGAAGCTGCATCCAACACCTTGATTTTTAAACTCTTCAATTGAGCCCGTTCAAGTATAATCTTAATAATTTCATTAATAAGAACGGTTTTATCGCAGGAACAAAAGAGAAAACCACCCTTAGAAGTTCGGGAAAAATAGCTTACGATTTTATTTATTTTTGCAAAAAAATCGGGTTCGTTTATAGACTGAACCATTAAAGCTTTCCTCTTTCTTTCAAAATATCCCTGACTACCGGGTGGACGTCACTCCAATTCTCACCATTATATCCCAAAACAGTCAGGTTGTTTCGTAAATCTAAGAGTTCCTTCGACTGCCTGGGTTTCTTTTTCTTATCTCTGGCACATTCCACCAGCACTTCATAATATTTATCTACCGGGATTTGCTCTGCTTTATTTTCGGCAATGGTGTTCTCGTAATCGGATGTCAGGTAAAGATAAGCGGCTTTAAAATCTTCTTCTTCTATTTGTTCGCGGTCAAAATCAAGGGCATTATCAGCCGCATCGCGAATCATGCGAAACAGGTCGAACAAGCAGCCGCCGCTGTAATCGATCATCTTATCAATAATAGCAGGGTCGGCAAAAACTTTAACATCCATCCTCTGTTTTATAATTTCCCTCATCAAGTTACGCCCTTCCTCAAAAGATGAACCGTCTTTATTCTTTACCTTAATCATGGGTAAATCAAAGGAACCGGTGTAATTATTTTTAATGGCTGTAAAACGAATATAATACTTAAGGGCAATGGGAAAGGTAAATATAGTATGGCAATTTAATTGGGTCAATTGCGCCGAATGAACGTAAAAAATATCTTCACCTTTTTGCAGATCTACCTTGTCCATGTCTTCAACGATAACGATCAATCCCTTTTTATCGATTTTTTCCAATTGGGCCTTTATTTCGTTTATCAGCAAATTGCAGTTTAAAATCAACTCCGATAGTTTCGGTTCTACCGTTTCTCTGAGTGTCTCTTTTAAAGATGAACTGGCTTTGGCTGAGGCCGTAAACCTGGCGAAAAATTTAGCAAAAAAAGGAACTCCGACTTCGGCAGTCGCCCCGGTTTCAACATTCATTCCTAAGTATTTCTCGTCAATATCCACGATCTCTTTCGATTTCACCCAATTTGTAATATTTTCAATATATTTTTTCGGAATCTTTATCTTTTTTTCTTCACCTGCAAACTGGAACAACCGTTTCATCAGGGCGATAAAAAGTTCGATGTAACTGATATTAAGAATATCCAGTTCCTCACGAACCGAGAAATTCAGGACGATAAAATCATCTTGCAGGTCTTTTTGCAGCCGGTTTAATTCGGTACTTTTCCCGCACCCTTTGTACCCGGCGAAGAGAAATTTATAGCTTCCCCCGGGATTTCTTTCAAACAACCGCTTCATTTTTTTCAAAGGAGTTAAGCCTCTTCCTTCATCCACGTCAACATAGTATTTGTCAAAGTCTTTGATATTTATGGGATTACTGTCGAAACAATCATATACATCTTCCAATTTAAAAGCCCGCATAACGATAACCTCCGGTTTTTCTTTTCATATTACTATTGGAAACTATAAGAGAATGTTAGAAAAATGTCAAGCTTTTAGGGGCGAGGACCCAGGTTTTGGTGTAAAGTGAAGGAGATGCCGATTACAGCCTGAAAAACAATAAAAATTAAAATGAATATATTATTAAAAATTTCCAAAATTAGAATTACTGAAATTCATCTCCTATTCTTGATTTTTTCTTAATTTTATTTTATCATATGGCTTAACTTTTAAAAAAAAGGAGGACAAATTGAGAAAAACGCTGTTTTTTATTGTTTTAGTATTATTGCTGGTATCCTTTTCCGCCGGCAAAGATTTTGAGGTTTCAGGCAATGCGGGCGCTATCGGTTTCGGTATAAATCACACCTGGGCCACCAGCTTAAATTTCGGTGTAACCGGGAGCACACCCCTATTCGATAAGATCATTGCTGAAGCTGAATTGTTTTTCTATCTTAGCCCCGTTAAAGGTTTCAATCCAGAATTCTTCAGCACCAGCAGTTATGCCTGGAATGTGAATCTTTATGGGCTCTACCCTTTTACTCTGAAAAACCCGAAAATCAAACCCTATGCCGCATTAGGAATGGGTTTTTTCAGCGGCCACACATCAGTTAAAAGCGCCCTGTTTGGAGATTGGTCTAATACAGATACTAATTTCAACTTCGGTTTTGGCTGCGGTGCCAAATATGCCTTAAATGAGAAGTCTGGGATCCGGTTCGATGCCCGCTATATCGTTATAATGGAAACAATCGGGGATATTCTCCGTATCACCGCAGGATATTACAAGAAATTATAATACTCCCTTATTCCTTTAATCCCGGTCAAAGATTAAAGGATTAAAAATAAATCGATAA
>JAGLQA010000358.1 GCA_023137075.1 Candidatus Aminicenantota bacterium | reverse complement strand
CAATTTTGTTGCCTTTGCGCGAATCCTTCTTGCCTTTATCATATTTATCCCCTTCTTGAGACTCAAAAATATCGAAGCGAAATTTGCCGGGAAGCTGGTTCTTTTCGGTATGTTTCAATACGGGGTCATGTATATCACCTATATTTATTCCTTCCAATTCCTCGCTGCCCACTACGTGGCGATTTTCACAGTCTTTACCCCCCTTTACATCACCCTGCTAAACGATATTCTGAAGCGGCGTTTCCACCCGCTGTTCCTGTTTTCCGCGCTGCTGGCCGTCGTGGGCATGGGCATTGTGGTAATGGTTAAAATCGGCCAGGGAGATTTTCTTGCCGGTTTTTTGCTGGTCCAGGTTTCAAACATATGCTTCGCTTGCGGGCAGGTTCTTTACAAGAGAGAGATGAACCGGCGAAAGGGTATCAAGGACAGGCACATTTTCGCCCTGCTTTACTTCGGGGCGCTGGTAATAACAGCTATAGGTGCCGGAATCACTACCGAATGGAAAAACCTCAGCCTCGATACGAGCCAACTGCTTACCCTTCTGTATTTAGGAGTACTGGCTTCAGGGATTTGCTTCTTCCTCTGGAACTACGGTGCCAGGAAAACCAATATCGGCGCTCTTTCGGTTTTTAACAATATAAAAGTTCCGTTAGCAGTTACCTGTTCAATCCTTTTCTTTCATGAGAAAGGGGATATTCCCAGGCTAATACTCGGAAGTGGAATTATAATTGCCGCACTTTTCATAAATGAATTCATTCTAAAAAAATCGGAAAAATAACCTCAAAACGAAATATTTAAGGGTTTTGGATTTCATAAAATCGTTAATTAATGGTATAATTCATATTTAAAATTATTGGAGCAAAATCGATGTTTGAGTTTTCTAAAAAAGAAATTACCAGCCGCCATAACCTGATTTTTTTCCTGGGACGAATTTTTTTCACCTGGGGGACCGAACACCTGGCCAGATGCCATGTGGATATTCACGATTCGATAAAAAAGCTAAAACAGGAAAACGCGGTTTTTCTCTATGCCGGACTTCACAAGAGCCTGTGGGAAACCACTGCAACACTTGCCACGTTGTACCTACATAAATTACCGATCCCTTACCCGGGGATGGGAGACAACCTGATAAGGGGAAAGTTCTTCCAGGCCCTTTCGAAAAAGGTCGGGCTATTCCTGGTAAAAAGACCGAAGACCAGGAGGGAAATCATTGAATCCGCAAAAATGTTGAAACATTATACCATGAACCTCATCGCTCACGGAATCGACGGAATGGTTTACCCCGAAGGAACCAGGAGAAATATCCCCGATAAAGGGAAGTATGGAGATTTTTTCCCGACTGCCTTCGAAGCCCTGCTGGAGTATGAAAAAAACAAAGAGGAAATTTTAGAACAAAATAAGGAGTTCACCCGACATAACACCTATGTTGTCCCCTTTAATTTGGATTATTATAAGGTCCGGGAAGACAGGGAAATGACGGCAGTGATTGGCGGAAAACCCCGCACCCTCCACGCCTTTGATTTTTTAAAGATGATTAAGAATATCGGCCATGTATATATCACCTTTGGTAAACCGATAAACATAGCCGATAACTTAGATAAAAACCGTAGACAACTTGCCGATTTAACCAGGGATAAGTGTCTTGAATTGGTGAAAATTTTACCCATCAATATTGTTTCCCGGTCCATCTTAGATGCCTATGAAAATGATAAGATCAAAATTAAAGAGATATTTAAAAACATCGGCAGGAATATTGAGAAATTAAAACATTTAAAAGAGCGGTTCAGGGGATTCAGTATCGGAGAAGCACCCGAGGAAATTTTAAATAAAGTTTCCACATATGAAAAAAGTTTTAAAATAATCGATGTAAAATATTTAAGATTGTACCGTTTATATGCCAATTATATCCGACACTACTTTGAAGACAGTAAAGCAAGCGCAGGCGCCTGATTTTTTTTGTCCTTCAATGAAACTATCTTACCTTTACGGTTGTCTATATATATATGAAAAATAGAAAAAAAAGGTATTTTTGCTGTGAATCCTCGTCATAAAAAATATATCATTCTTGCCTCAATCCTGCTGCATGTGCTGCTTTTCTTATTCTGGGAAGCGGCCGTAAAATTGGAGTTATTCGAGTTCAATATAAAAGCGGAACAACCACTCGATGCGGCTCCCCTCGTATTCGACCTACAGCCCGAAGGTCCGCGGGAAGTTATCGAAACACCGGATGATGCGAAAATAGTAGAAAAACAAAAACAGGCCGACTTCCTTTCGGATAAGAACGCCCTGGCACGCAACCCGGAAGCCGACCCGGAAAAAGAGGTCGGTGAGGCGTTTTCCAGGGGTGATTTCGAATCCCATGATTTACCTACCACCCAGGGACCGCCCGGAGCAATCCCGGTTTTGCCAGATCAACAAAAAACCGATCCCACCGATAAGCCGGCAGATTCGGCGCTTGAGCAAAGCGCCCGTGAAACCATCAGGGAATACGTAGAAAAAAAGCGGCAAATCCTGCCGCCGGGTGTGCGGGAACGCCAACCCGGCGTTCTCCATGACAACCGCGATACCCGGGCCATGGATTCAGGCGGATTGTCTTTTAATACCTACAACTGGAATTTCGCTCCTTACATGCTGACATTAAAAGACAAAATTCGCCGTAATATTTTTCCACCGCCGGCATTTACGCGGGTGGGACTGATAAGCGGTTCAACCTTACTGCGCTTCAAGATATTCCCGGACGGTCAAATGAAAGACCTGGAAATCCTGGGATATAAGGGACATAAATCACTCATGCAAACCAGTAATACGGCGATCGAGATTTCCGCGCCCTTCCCGCCCTTACCCGGTGATTTCCCGGATCCCTTTTTAGAAGTCACGTGTCGATTTTCCTATTTAATTCATAGAGCGGATGGCACCCGCAACCCATGATGTCAACAAACGATATTTGATACAATGAAAAATTTTCGCAAAAAAACAAGATTTTCGCCCAATTATAGTATAGACCACAGCGAAATCAATAAAGAAGAGGAGTAATATGGAACATGTATTAGAATTTTTCGGAAAAGGCGGTTTTATCATCTACCCACTGCTGCTGTGTTCGATAGCAGCTCTTGCGATTGTCATCGAGAAGAGCATCTTCCTGCGCAGAAAGAAAGTAATTATCCCGGAAATCGTGAATATATTATGTAATATTAGAAGCTCTGCCGATATCGGTCTGGCCTTATCGATTTGCGAAAAACATAAAGGGCCCTTTGCCAATATCGTTCGCATAGGGCTTGAGAACCGGCACCTGCCGAAAGAGGATATAAAGGAAACCTTAAGTGACCAGGGCAGGCAGGAAGTACGCTACTTAGAAAGAGGACTGGTTATCCTGGAAACCGTAGCCGGCATCGCGCCCCTTTTAGGTTTGCTCGGCACGGTTGTCGGGATACTCAAAGTCTTTAATGTCATTTCGACCATGGGGGTGGGCCAGGCAACGGCCATGGCTGGGGGAATTTCCGAAGCGCTCATTACCACCATTATCGGACTTTCCATCGGTATACCGGCAGTTGTCGGGTACAATTATTTCATTAACAAGGCCGATGGATTAATTTTAGAGATCGAAAAATACTCTTCGCTGCTCTTAAAAAAAGTAACCTCTTTCAACGCCGGGGATAAAGGCGAAGAAATAAATCGGAAGGGATAAAGGCATGCAATTCAGATCCAGGCCAAGACGAAAAGTATTTCTCAATATCACCTCCCTGATCGATGTGCTGTTTCTTTTACTTATTTTTCTAATGGTATCGACAACTTTTTTAGAGCAGCCGGGGATAAAATTGGAATTACCCGAGGCCCAGAGCGCCGCTATCATCGAACAGAAAGGATTCACCCTTTTTGTGAATAAAGCAGGTACGATCTTTCTTAACGATACCGAGATTGCCATCGAAGACCTGGAAGCAAAAATAAAAGAAGTGCTCCCTAAAATGAAAAAAAGCACCATCATTTTGAAGGCTGACCAGGATCTTTCTCACGGGCTCGTGGTAAGATTAATGGACATCGTAAAAAAAAGCGGTGTCAAGAAATTAGTTATCGGAACAAAATTGAAATAAGCCCACTACTCTCCTATCGGGGGGACCGGTAAATCATCGAAAAGTGCCGGTTTGAAACGGGAATTTCGGTAAGCGACAGTCAGGACAATCAGCCGGTTATAACTCTTTGCTCCCTCTTTGATCCCCTGGCTCTTCAGGTAGATATCATTGACCTGTTCACCGATATCCATAAGCCAGCCGCGATAGCGGGCCCAGTTCCCGGAAACGGCTTGCATGTCAGCCATAATCTCCCGGGGTAATTTTTCCATCATACTCCTGAAATCATCTTCGGAAAGGCGAAACAACTCAGAGGATATATACCTGAAATAAACATAGCAGCCGGAATACCGGGTCAGCGGATCTTTTGAGGAAATACAGGCCAGGTAAGCCAGGAAATTTGCAGTGCCTTCTTCCGTGAAACCGAAACCGTGAGCCATCTCGTGGGCCATGGTAAAAGGCGTTTCCACTGCCGAAAGATTTGCCGGTAGATAGACCTCACCGGTAAAAGGAAAATATATCCCGCCGGCGCCGAAAGACATCAATAACCCGGAAGGTTGTACCCGGCGAGCCCGAACCCGGCCGGTCACCGGGTATCCCAAAGACTTCAGCACCTTTTTAAGATCATCCCGGATTTTGTATTCGAGCCCCTCCGGGATAAAACGGGAATCCAGCGGCTTTTCGCTGGCACCCGGGATACTCTCTCTAACAGCCGCAGCTATTTGAAAAGCGATATGGGCCTCTTTCCTGACAGCTTCGCTGTCCAACGGTTCAGTCTTGATATGCAATTGAGTTTCGATGGGGAGCCGCTGATAATTGAATCCCCATAAAAAATAGAACAAAAAAACAATAACCCCGATAAGGGCAGCCAGTGATAACAGGCCGTTTAATATCCGCGTCCGCCAGGGAATCTTTTCTTCTATTTTCTTCCCTTTTTTTATTCTTTTAACAATTTTCCAAACCGGGGAAAGTATCAAAGCAAGGGTCAGGATGTACAGGAAGGGAAAAGGGAGCAAGCCTACCGTATAGTCTAAGCAGAAGCGAATTCCCTGGAAAATTCCCCGTGAATAGAGCGATTCGGTCAGGTTCGGATTCAGCGCAAACAAGAAGCGTACCAGCAGCGCGAGCAATCCCAACCCGACCCACACCGCTTTTGTCTTCCAGTTGATTATTGATTTTCTAACTTCTTTTTCTTTTACCATTACTACATTTTAAAGGAATTGTTCAGGCATTTCAATAGATGAAAATATTTTCCAGAAGTCAAGAAATATGCGGGGTTGCTTTTTGTTAATAAAGGTGGTATGGTGGTGCTTACCCAAACTGAAATGAAGGAGTCGATAATGGCAAAACACGGGACAAATCCTAAGAAAACCCCGGAATGGCGTGAAGCGGAAAATTGGTTCAAACAATTGCACGCGTCGCCTGTTTTTTCTTTTTTTGGCGGTGGGATAATGCCCGGACCCGACTCGGAGGCCCTGGATGGAGAACTTGCAAAACTATTGACCTTTTGCCCCGACTATTTTCCCGCCTGGTTCTACCGGGGAGAATACATGCTGCGTGCCGGTAAAGCAGCGGAGGGTGAACAATACATCAAAAGCGGATTTGACCATATGGCAGTGGTTCTGGAAAAGGAAGAGGAATTTGAGCGCGTGTTATACCAACAGGTGGAGAACCTGGAAAAATTGCTGCGATACGACCTAACAGCCGCACTGATGGAAAAGGCCATCCGCTTGTTTCCGGATACAGCCTGCTATTACGACGACCTGGCCTACTATATCCTGCAATTGCCCGACCGGGATAAGAGCGAAGCCTTGCGCAGGCAGGAAAAAGCCCTGGATCTAGACCCGGATAACGACTGTTTTATAAACAATACAGGCTGGATACACCTGATGATGGGAAATTTCCACGAAGCGGAACAGTCCTTCAACAAGGCCCTGGATTTTAACGTGGATAACCCGGGGGCTTTAAAAAATTTAGATACCGCCGAATATATGCGGGCGCACAAACTATACTATCTCGAATACCTGCTCCGGCCCGCGGACATGAAGGAGATACGAAACTTGCGTGAGAACGTGGATTTTGAAGGAGCGACGGAATTATGCCGGGAGTACAATACCGACAGGGAGGATGCGTTCCAGACTCACGCACTGCAAAACAAGACCATGCATCCCCACGATATTCTCAACGTTCTCCAGCCTTTCCGATTTTTCATGAAAGACGTCGAAAAAACAATGGTCGACGATATTTTCCTCTATGAAAACATCGACCTTTTATGTGATAATTTCAAATTATTCCTTTACCGATTTATAAGAACCAGGGAATTTATTGAAGAACAAATGCTCCTGGAAATTAACCGGTCGCTTGCAATATTCTACGATTTTTTACGGGATAAGAATCTCATCACTACCGATCAGCATAAGCGGTTCAACGACCGGATCAATTCAACAATAGGCGAATTTTCCCGCAAAATAGAAGATTACAACCGCCTGCGCCACGATTTCAACCTGCAGGAAGCCGAACGGGAGAAAGGCATCGAAGAACTCTTCGGGAGCCATTATTTAAAAGAGATGGAATAAATCTTTTTTAAAGTATTTAGAGATTTTTTTATCATATTGATAATAGAAATAGATTTATGGTATAATCGGCGTGAGCAGCAATAATACCTGAATAGTTTAATATATCGTATTAAAATTTTAATGAAGAGGAGTTAAAACAATGGTTGAAAATAACAAAACATATTTGGGCGCGATGATATACTCATTTCTCGGCGGTATGATGTTAGGGGCCGGCCTGGCCCTGCTCTTCGCGCCGGTGTCCGGAAGTGAAGCACGATCCGCTATCGCCAACGAATTTGATGAAATTAAAGAGAAATTAATACAATTAGAAGAAAAACTGCACAAACCCGATGCCGGATCCATTTCCGAAACACCGGACAAAGATTTTATGTAAAACAAAAAAAACCGGCCTATCATCTATTACGATGAGTTCAATTTTAAGTCGACCTGCGCAGAACCTACGGTGTACCGGCTAAATTTCGAACATATTGTCCGATTTGTAAGAAGCTTCTAATAGCATATAAGGCGAGCCGATATTATACGCATTATGAAAGAACCGCAGTTCCTTAGATATTTTTAAGACATTTAGAAAATACGTCAAAAAGGAAGTTTTAAAATAAAAATGAACCGGTTCACAGAGTTGATTATTCTCAAAACGATAACCGTAAGCGGAAAACAAATACTGTTCTTTTTCAATGCGTTTTAATTTCAACAAGACGACCAGCATCCCCTGACTCGCATCTCCCATTAAATTATGTAAGGGTAAAATAGTCGGTTTGACATACAAATTGGAGAACCTAACCGCAGGAAAAACCGATCGTTCATTCCTGAAACCGTTGCCTGACGATTCCCTTTTATTTTCAAAGGCTGTCCGGATATTGGAAATGGTGTTGACGATTCTCCCCTTCCGGATGAGAAACCTTTCCCCTCCCTGGACCCCCTCATCATCAAAAGGCACGGAATCTACCTGTCGATCTAAGAGCGGATCATCCACCACGTTTAAAATCGCGGGAAAACTAAAATCCACTTTTTTCTTTTCCCCATCTACCCGTAAATAACGCGAAAACTCTTTTATAATAAAGGCGGAGGCTTCGGGCGCGAAGATTAAAAAACAATTTTTCCCGAAGGTTGCCTTATTATCCGTTAGGGCGTTTAATAAATTAAAGGCCCGGGACACGATTTTAAAGGGATCGATCCGGTTGAAAAAGATTTTGTTTTCACTGATATCCACCAGTTTATTTCCAAAGGCAAAACCCA
>JAGLQA010000357.1 GCA_023137075.1 Candidatus Aminicenantota bacterium | reverse complement strand
AAGGATCTCCGGTCGAACGTAGGGGAAGCGCCTACAAAACAAAGTGGGCGATTAGGGTAAACGCGACCAAAAGGAGTGTTCTTCTTTATTTTACCTTGTGTTCACCCGGAGTTCTCGGACAACCTGACAAGACTTGACCCTGATTACAAATTAAAATTGCTGTTTTTTCAGAAAATAATTGACAATACGAAAAGAATGTGTTAATAAAAGCAGCGTGAGTGAAATAAAAAATAATACAGTAGTATGTGAGAAATTGGAATTATTAAAAAAAGGTTAAGAAATGTCAAATAATGAAGTAAAAAAAACAATTGAAGAATATCTTTCAAGTGAGGATGGAATTAAAAGAATCGATAGTAGAATTCATCAATTTATTTCAATATATAAAAAAATTGGGATAGCATTTTTGGTTGGATTGGGGCTATTTATTATTTTAGCAATCACTTCCGGACTTACATCAAAACAAAATATAATTGTTTGGCTTCATGATAAAATCTTTGGAATAGAAGAACTTATTATTGAAAAAATTAGTGAAGCCACAACGAAGGAACCTGCCATCTCATACCATCGCTCTTTCATTCTAGACGATCCGAATCAACGAATTGAAAAAATGCTTTTTCTTGCTCGACCAGGGCAAAAAATAGAGATATACTTAGAAGTGTCTCATTATGGAACAAGTTTAGAAAAACATAGAATTAATGTTTGGTTAGATGAGCGAATTCTTTATGAGAATAAGGTAGATATTAAAGGGGGATTTAAAGAAATATCAGATTTCGTTTTTTCTCCTAAAAATACGCCACCTCTTAGAGAAGAGTCCATTCATTCTATAGAGTTTAATTTAGTCGATAATCAGAGTCCATCTCTGGATGACAAGATTTTTATCGACTGTGTCGTTGTAGTATATGGGAAGCGGTTTGATGAAAACAAATAAATTAACAAAAACAATAGTTTTGCCCTCGCTCTTTTTGCTGTTAATCAGCGGCCCTAACGCCTTCGGACAATCAATATATTCTGAAATTGAAAAAACACACATTGACAAAGGCGCTAAGCTTATTGAGGGTGATTTTTCGATTGAACGGCGAAAGGTTCATATTATCGGCATCATCATTGATGCAAACAGGTATCAATTAATTGTCTCAGGTCTCAATCAAAATAACTTTTCAGCTTACTCACTGTATAACCATACCAGGCGTACTAATTCTTTTGCAGGTATTTCAGGTGGATTCAGGTCACCCCATAATTTACCCCTTGGGTTGGTAGTGGTAAATGGCCGGTTGAATAATCGAATCGACAAAGAATCCTCGATCCTTGAGTATATTTTGACTATTAAGGGAAATGTGGTAAAAATCATACATCGAGACGAATATAATAGCACTATTTCCTATGATCATGCTTTGCAATCAGGGCCGTTAATTGTTAAAAGTGGTGGATTTAATGCAATCGATGCGGAAGAAATTAAGAACAGCAAACCTGAATCAAGAGCATTTATTGCTATTCAAAAAGATACCGGCAAGATTATTCTTGCAAAAACCGGGCCGGTTTATCTATTTAATTTAGCCGAGTTTCTTCGAGCTTCACCACCCTCCGGATTAAACTGTGATATTGCCTTAAATCTTGAAGGTGGCGGCCACGAAAGTTTTTACTTAAGAACTGTC
>JAGLQA010000356.1 GCA_023137075.1 Candidatus Aminicenantota bacterium | reverse complement strand
TTCTTAGCAAAATCGCTGCCAGGGGGGCGATTTTTTAATTTTCCACTCATTTTGGAACGAAATTTGTATAGTTGGAACATATGTGGCATCCCACGCTTTTTTTGGAACGAAATTTGTATCATTTCGCAACCTCAGTGTTATATTTTTAAACCCTTTTACAGCATAATATAGGCGTACCGTTTGACAGGGAAAAAGGTTAAGCGGTCGGCGACCTTGCGCAAGGGAGAGTTAGTGTAATGTGGAAGGGTTTTGAAAGTTTCACCCGGGAAAAACTTTAGAAGAGAAGTATGCCTGGTTTGAGAGGGCTTAAAATTACAGGAGGCAAATCAAATGACCAGTTTAAGAAAAGAAAACGTGAGAAAGTGTTTTTCCCTTTTGAAGGAGTATCTTAAAGAAGCTCCGCGGAGCGAAAAAAAGGGGGGCGCCATACTGGCACTCGATCAATTGCGAAAAATCACGGCAGGTGTAGGGACGCAGGATGTATCCCTCACCTCTGACGGCCCGGTTTGTGTCAGCAAGCCCCGGGCGAACGGGACACCGGCCGGCGGCGAGTAAGCCGGTTTTTCGATCGATTTGTAAAAGGCGGGGCAGTATGCTCCGCCTTTTACCCTTATACCAGGCAGTTTAAATAACCCGGTTGTAGGGGTTTGATTCATCAAACCCTTTTGATATTGATATTTCATAGGAGGACAAAATGGAGTTATCCAACCTGACATTTATTGTCACCGATGATTGTAATTTTAATTGTTCCTACTGTTTTCAAAAAAAAGAAAAAAAGACTATCAGTAATAAAATTATCGAAACGGCGGTGGATTTTTTCTATCCCTTTTTAACGAAAAAAAACAAAGTCCACATCGGTTTTTACGGCGGAGAACCCCTGCTGGCTTTCGAGCAGGTCAAACACGCGGTCCTGCTGCTGATGGAAAAGAATAAAACCGGGAATAAAAACCTGGAATTCTCGTTGACCACCAACGGCAGCCTTTTGACGGGAAAGATGCTGGATTTTTTTAATCGCCGGCGATTCGCCCTGATGTTGAGTTTTGACGGTCTGGCCCAGGATATAGGGCGAAAAAAAGGCACGTTAGAAAAAATGATCCGGTCAATGAAACGAATCCGCCGCTACCCGGGCATAACTTTTGAAATCAACAGTGTGTTTTCGCCCCGGACCGTTCATATGCTTTCCGATTCCCTGCGTTTTATTATCGAGCGGGGAGGCGCGGAGGTGACCTTTGATATATCTACTATTGAAGAGTGGATCCCGGCAGAATTAGATACTTTGGAAGAGGAATTGGCACGCCTTACTGATTTCCTGCATTCCTATTATAAAAAAAACGGGGAAATACCGGTGACGAATTTTCGGAACTGTATTCAGGAAACAAAACCCGGCATATTCCGCTGCGGCGCCGGCCGGGACCAGGTGGCAGTCACGCCTGAGGGCGATGTTTATGGTTGTTTTCTCTTCCACGACTATTTTAAAGACCGGCGGGACAGTTCCCGGCGCCCGGATTTTCATTTCGGCACACTGGCCGGTTTTGCCGTTGATTACAAAACCCGGTACCCGCAGGTTCTGGCCCATTATGCCGAACTCTGGCAGGGTTTTTTCTCCGTGGAAAGGGATTTTTGTTTTCTCTGCCCGGACGTGGAAGGCTGCATGGTTTGCCCGGTCAATGCCGCCTATTCCACCGGGACCCTGGGGAAAATTTCCCGCGGTCGCTGCCGGGTGAATAAAATCCTGAGGAAATTCACTAATCACTTTCTCCAACTTTTAACCACGGGTTGGAGGTGTTAATACCATCTCCCGAAGATGTGCAAACCATTCATCGCATCATCGTGGATGAATTATCCATCGGTGAGATAAAAAAGGTCTCCAAAGAGAAATATTGGCGCATTATCGATAAGTTGGTCGAGCAAGGAGCCGAAGGCATCATCTTAGGATGTACGGAGA
>JAGLQA010000355.1 GCA_023137075.1 Candidatus Aminicenantota bacterium | reverse complement strand
CCGGCTTCTCCGAAACGGGCGGTGCCTTTCTGGTAGGCAAACTGGATGGTGCCGAAAGGCGGTTGGAACCGGTATACGAATAAAGCCTGTATGTTGCTTTTGGTAATGGCCGTGTTGGTCTGGTAAAAAAATTTAAAATAAAGATCCCGGGTAAAATAGTTGGTCAGGCGCACTACGTGCAGGTAGGTGCTCTCATTCTCAGGATCCGGGTCGAGGAAAAGCCGGTCCAATTCATATTCCAGGGAAAGACTTTTCAGCAGCTTGAAATTAAATGCCACCCCGTAAAGTTTAAAGTCCAGATCAAAATTACGCCCGAATTCATACTGCATCCTGACGGATTGCCACTCACGGGTATTATAGCCCAGGCTGAACTCTGCCCGGTGATTGTTAAACTCTTTTTCGTAGAGTTTGAATTCCTTCGTATATTCGATTTCAAAGGAGAATTTATTGGTGAGATCTAAGTTAAATTCCTGATCGATCTGCCAACTGCGCAGCACACCTTTTTTACTCCAGTAAATATTGTAGTTGGAGCTGTAGGCAGTCCGGTCGATGCCGTGTTTTTTGAGCCACCAGGTTTTTTCAACGGCTGAATCAAGCTCATGGCGGTCGTCGTCACGAATAAATCCCACATTATTGGCATTGTCGGCAAAATTTTCGCCCAACTGGGTATAACGGAGATGAATATGAAAGGTAGAGGAATCGTAACTGGGTCGAAGAAATAAGGCGAGATTTTCTTTTGAATAGTCCCCGTAACTCAGGGCTAATTGCCCGGTTAGGTTGACCTTTTCCGAAAAAAAGTGGACCAGGTCTAAGCCGACACTGCCGAAACTTCTGCTTCCCACCATTTTATTGGCGGCCAGGAAACCGATGGTGGAGGATTTAAAAATATCCTTGCGCAAGCGGAAGATCGAATAATTGGCGGAATCGATATTCGGCTCATCATCCGCCTTACTCTGCACCGTCATGGCAGCAAATTCATACCCCCCTTTTTTTCCGTACAACTTCACCCCGCCGTGGATATCGGCAATCCGGCGGGAATAAAACAACCGTATGCGCTGGCTGTAGATTTCAGACCCCTCTAAGAAAAAATTCCGTTTTTCGGCCAACCGTAATTCGAAGCGGGTCAGGTTGATCTGTTCCTGGTCCGCTTCAATCGTGGCAAAATCGGGGTTTGCGGTTAGATTCGCGGATAGGGATTGGGAAATCGCGTAGCGCACGTCGACTCCCGTAGACAGCTCCGTTTTTTCATCCTGCTGCACCTTCGTGATAACATGAGGAATCACCATGAATTTTTTTTCGGATTTTTTCAATTCCAATCCCCTGAGGATTCCGAATTGGGAGACCCGGGTATATGCTTCCATGGGGCCGGTCCAGGTATTTTTTTCTAATTTGCGGGGGATGGAACGAATAAAACCAAGCCCCCAGGTACGATCCTTCCCGGGACGGAATTTAAGAATCGAAAAGGGGACCGCGATTTCCGCGCTCCAGCCGGATGATGTGATAACGGCAGCGGATTGCCATTCGCCATCCCAGGTTGCATCGCTGGTTCTGCCGTTGTCGGAAAGGCGGCCGTCCGTCTGGGTGCCTAAGGGATTGGTGAAAAAATAATAAGCTGTGCGGCGGTCTAAGAAAGTATCCAGACCGATGCCGATGGCATCATCATTCGTCAAGTCGCTGTCCCGTTTGGTCAGCCGGGCAATAATTTTCCCCGGTTCCGGGTCGCGGCAGTCGATACCTAAATAGAGATGGCTCTCTGTGTAAAGCACACGTATTTCCGTTTTAAAAACAGCGGGCTCACCTTTGTGGGGTTCGAACTGCAGGAAATCGCCGGCAATTTTCGCCTGCCCCCATTCCGGTTCGGACAATTTGCCGTCCACCCTGGGCTTTTGCTTAATTTTTAAGGGCTTAACGGATTTTTCCGCCGGCGCGGCGGCCCACAGGAAGTTACTTAGAATAAACGTACATACAATTGTTAGTTGCCATAGATATTTCATATATCATTATATCATAAGTTCTTCAGTATTCCTTTTTTTTGGAAACTAAAGTGGTTTTTTTTACCGACTATAATATGGTCCATAACTTCGATGCCCATGATTCTTCCGGCCTCTAACAGCCGCTGGGTCAGGATAAAATCTTCTTTACTGGGTTCGATTTTCCCCGAGGGATGGTTATGCAGCAGTATGATACCGGCAGCCCGGTCGGCAACCGCGTCGGCAAAAACTTCGCGGGGATGAACCAGCGATTGGTTCAAGGTTCCGATAAACACCGTTCGTTTTCGGATGAGGTTGTTGGCGCCATCGATGGTAAAAGTTAAAAAATATTCCTGTTTTTTGTCGCGCAGCTCTTCCACCAGGCTGACCACACTCTTCGCGCTGTCCAACTTGATTTCTTCCTTAACCAGGAACCGTTTCGATAGTTCTATGGCGGCAATGATGCGGCAGGCCAGGGATTTGGCGACGCCGTTGATACGTTCCAGTTTCTCGATAGTCAGGTTGTCGAACTCTTTTTCCCAGAGTTTTTTCAGATCCCGGGCTATCTCCAGGACATCCCTTCTTGGGTTCCCACTGCCCACGATAACTGCCGCCAATTCCAGGTTGGAAAGGACTTGTGGGCCCTTTTTGATCATCTTTTCCCGGGGCCGGTCACTTTCGGGAATGTCTTTCATTAGTTTTTTCATTTTTTATAACACTCCATTTTTTCGATCAGGGTTACATGATTCGTTATTCTTTACCCGCCTGACTCTCTTGCAGGCTTATGCCGGCCCCTCATCCGATTGGGCCGCTTTCCGGATACAGTTTTAACCAAAAAAGAGGAATTTGTCAACCCCTGTTTCACCCTGGAAATTTATTTTCAAAATTCTTGAATTTTGTTGAAAAAAAGGGTATAGTAATACTTTAGTTATTTCACCAATTCATTGGAGGCCGACAATGAGTCACAAAAAAAATATTACTTCCTTTACTCTCCTGGGCATCTTAATGTTTACCCTATTTTTCGCATTATCCGTACCCGCATGGGCAGACGGCAAAGAAAGCGAGGCATATAAACTGCTTAAAAGACGATTCGAGAACCTGCGGCATCGTCTGGATATATTGGAGAAAAGCGTCGATGATGTGCTGTGGTACCATAAGGCAGGCGATATCGCCTATATCGATAAAGTGCGCCATGTGGCCCCCCCGCCGCGGCAAGTAAAAAATCCCACGGCCATGGGGGCAAATAACCCGATTAAATTTTACTCCTATGTTTTTATACCCAAAAAAATCGACTATACAAAAAATTACCCGCTGCTTGTATTTCCCCACGGCGGCGTTCATAGTAATTTCACCACCTATTATATCCACATTATCCGGGAATTAATGGCCCAGGGGTATATCGTAATAGCCCCCGAATACCGGGGCAGCACCGGGTACGGCAGGAAAATATATGAACTCATCGATTACGGCGGGCTTGAAGTGGATGATGTGAATGCTGCCAGGCAGTATATGCTGGACAACTACGAATTCATCGATAAAGATAGGGCCGGTATTCTTGGCTGGAGTCACGGCGGTTTAATCGCATTAATGAATATTTTTAATTACCCGCAAAATTACAAAGTGGCATTTGCCGGTGTGCCGGTCAGTGACTTAGTGGCCCGCATGGGCTACATGCCCGATGGTTACCGGGCCCTGTATTCGGCTTCCTATCATATCGGCAAGACAGTCCACGAGAATGTGGAAGAGTACCGCCGCCGTTCCCCGGCCTGGAATGCGGAAAAGCTCAAAACGCCCCTTCTGATTCACACGAACACGTCGGATGATGATGTGAATGTCCTGGAAGTGGAGCATTTGATTAAATCTCTCAAAGCCTACGGCAAAAAATTTGAATACGAAATATTCCAAAAGGCCCCCGGGGGGCACAGTTTTGACCGCATGGATACACAATTGGCCAAGAAGGTCAGGCTCAAGATTTACACGTTTCTCGGGCGTTACCTGAAGCCGCCGCGGCCCTTTGCGTCCGTCACGGATCTTGTCAAGGCGGGGTACCCGGGAACCGGCAGCCGCTGACCGGATAAACGCTGAAAAAAATACAAGGACGCGATATGAAACGAAGACATTTTTTTAAATCCATGGGCGGTATTGCCGGGGGAGCATTTCTTTCGTCCGGTTCCCCCGTGTTTGCAAAGGTATCGGCTTTTAAAGAAGCCGGCGCCGGAATGGCTAAAGATGAAAAGTTCTGGAAACTGCTGCGGGAGCAATTTTTAATTCCCGGGAATTATGCCTATTTAAACACCGGTGGACTCGGTTCCTGTCCCTATATGGTAACAAATACCGTCAGGGAAAAGATGGCTGAGGAGGATGCCTGCCCCTGTGCCGGGCATGATGAGCAGGAGTGGTGGAAAATTAAAGAAAAATGCGCGGTATTATTAGGGCCGCCGGTTAAAAAAGAGGAGCTTGCGTTGACCGGTACGGCCACCGAAGGCATTAATATCATTATTAATGGCCTGCCCTTAAAAAAAGGGGATGAGATTATTACCTCCACCCATGAACATGTGGCCTTAAATGTCCCCCTGCTTAACAAGCAAAAAACCGACGGAATCGTCATACGGACCTTTGTGCCGAACCTCAAAGAAGGCCTCGCCAATGTGAAAGCAATCGAAAAATTAATAAACAAACGGACTCGCCTGGTATTTACCAGTCACATTACCTGTACCACGGGGCAGGTAATGCCGGTTAACGAAATCGGAGAACTGGCAAAATCACGGGGGATATGGTATGCCCTTGACGGCGTCCAGGCCGTTGGGCATTTGCCGGTAAATCTACAAGGTATGGGTGTGGATTTCTACGCGATCAGCGGCCATAAATGGCTGTTGGGTCCCAGGCGCACCGGCATTCTCTATGTGCGGGAAAATTTGATAGACACATTAAAACCAACTATAGTCGGCGCTTATTCGAGCCTGAACTACGATATGGAAAAACGCCGGTTGGAACTCCATCCCACTGCTCAAAGGTATGAATACGGCACCCAGAACGAGGCCCTTTTCTGCGGACTGGAAGCGGCCGTGGATTTTATCACCGCCATCGGTACCGGTGCCATCCGGGATCACAACAAAAGGTTGTCGGAGATGTTTTATAATGATTTGAAAAAAATAGTGGGGATCACAATTCTTTCCCCGCAGGAAGAATCTTGTCGATCGTCGATGATTACTTTCCGAATAACGGGTAAAGATAACCGGAAAATTTGTAGATTACTGGATAAGAAAGGGCTGCGGGTGCGCAGCGTAACCGAGGCTAATTTAGATGCGGTGCGGGTCTCTTTTCATATCTACAATAACGAGGATGAGAGCGAACGCCTCCTGACAGAGATCAAAAAACTATAAGCCCGGTTTACTCCCCCCGTTGAACAAAACTGCCTTATCTCTTTTATCGCAAAAATCTCCCGGATGTCCTGTTTTTATAAATGAGATAGTAGAAACATCTTTTTCTGAGTCTCTACTATCTCACGATTGACTTTTTTTATATTCTAATCGATTCTTAATTTCCGCCTTCGGTATTCGCGGAAGCTTGTTTGCCCATTTCTGCGAGCTCTTTTCTTAACTTTTCTCTTCTCGAGATTCTATCCCTTATCGATATAGCCTTGTCATAAGCGACTTTCCATGCTGCTAAATATTCGGCCTCTTTTAAAGGATTCGCCTTGATTTTTTGCCTGTGAAGTAAGCCAATGATTGACCAGGGCTCATAGTAATTTTTTTTCAACTCGATTGATTTTTTCGATACTTCTATACCTTTTTCGATAATCTGCATTCTCTCTTCCGGTCCCATATAATCTTCGCTTGTCTGGTGGGTCTGGTTCCAGAAGACTAAGCCCAACATATAGTAAGCCACGGCGATCTTGTCTTTCTGTTGTTCCGGGGATTCTTTTATTTTTTCTTCCGCCTGTTTTTTCAGGTCATCCACTTCTATCTTTTTTTCTTCTATCAGTTTAGCGATCTCCGCTTCCGTACCGATTTCTTCCAGTTCTTTATTGATTTTTGCAACTATTTCGTTCCTCTGGTCCTGGGGTATTGCCTTATTTTTTTTAACATTGGTCATGTACTGTTTTTTACTTTTGATTTTATCAAGATCGTCGTGGTATTGCATGACCTCCCTGTGGACTCTTACAATGGCCGGATCAATAAGGGCCGAAATCCAGAGTTCGTAGCTATCTACAGCTTTATACCACAATTTCTGGTTCTGGTAATAACCGGCAATGTAATGATAACCTTCCGGGTCATCGGGGTCCAGATCGATTCTTTTTTTATACATTTCTACCGCTTTTTTGAATTTCCCGTGAGTCTGGTAGAAGCTGGCAATAACGTAATACGCTTTGGGATTATCCTTCGATTTTTCCAGGATGGTAAGGTAGCATTCTTCGGCATCATCTATTTTATCCATTTTCTCATAGAGGTCCCCAAGTACATGTGCGACCTGGATGTCATCCGGATTGTGTTCTTTGGCTTTTAATAAATACTCGAGAGCTTTTTCACCATACATTTTATTGGTTTCCGTTTCCTTCATAGATTTGTATAAGGAAGCATAGCTCGTTGCCAGATGGAAATAGATTGACGTTAAATCGGGGTTAAATTCAAGCGCCAGTTCGTATTCTTCTACGGCTTTTTTGAATTTTTCTTCCTGGTATAAGCCGTTTGCCTGCCTGAGATGGTGGTTTGCCTTCAGGTTTTTCATTTTTAATTTGTCACACGCAGTAAAGCCCAATACTAAAACCACGACCACAATAAGCACTATAAATGAAGCTCTATTCTTCTTCATCGAAATCCTCCTGTAAAGGTATTTATAATTTAATATTGCTTAAAAGTCAAGTTATTTATAACAAAAAATAGCAAATAAAAATCATTTTATCTTATAAAACCACATTAAAAAGAGCCATAAATCCTGGATATAGGGGATCAATTTGTTGTTCAAATAGATTTTCGTTGTCTCCTGGTCTTTAACCAGTTCAAATATTTTGTACAACGCTTCCACATCTTCGGGGAAAAAACTGGCATATATTTTATGAAAATCTCCGGTCCCGGCTTCCATGAAATATTTATTTTTTTTTGCCAGGACGACTGCTTCTTCATACTTCCTGGTAAGATGTTTTTGAAACCTGATGGTGATTTTAAAATCTTTGTTGGACTTCTTCGGATTCAGAATATTAAACAACTTTTCATCCTGAATTTTTTTCTTTGCGTCCATATTGCTATTATAATATAAAAGGCGTTAATAGTAAAGAGCGGCCTACTTTTCGCTTAGCATGGCTTTGAAATCCTTGCCTTCGATAATTTCTTCTTCGAGTAGTTTTTCTGCAATTTTTTTTGCCAGCGGCTTTTTGCTCTCTAAGAATTCGGACACCTTATCATAGCGTTTTTTTACCATCCGCGTGATCTCTTCATCGATATACTGCTGGGTAGATTCGGAATATTCCCGCTGACCGCCCCCTATCGGGGTGGAAAGAAACGTCGGCCCTTTATGAGAGTTTAACACGATGTTCTCAAATTTGGAACTCATGCCGTAATCCGTGATCATCTTCCGGGCAATTTCGGTGGCCTGGGAAATATCATTGGCGGCCCCGGTGGAAATTTTTCCGAAAAATAACTGTTCGCAGGCCCGTCCGCCTAACAACACATCGATCTTTCCCAATAACTCGTCTTCGGTCATGAGGAAGCGTTCTTCCGTGGGTAGTTGAATCGTATAGCCTAAGGCGCTGAGCCCGCGGGGCACGATGGATATTTTATGCACCGGGTCGGCCCCTTCGGTAAAAGCGGCAACCAGGGCATGGCCGGCTTCATGATAGGCGACAATTTTCCGCTCCTTCTCGTTGATCAGGCGATTCTTCTTCTCCAACCCGGCAATTACCCGCTCGATGGCATTATCAAAATCATTCTGCTCTACTAAGGTGCGGCCGGCACGAACGGCTAACAGCGCCGCTTCGTTGACGATGTTCGCTAAATCGGCGCCGGAAAATCCCGGTGTGCCCCGGGCCACTTTTTTTAAATCCACGGATTTATCCATTTTGACATCTTTGGCATGTATTTTCAGGATGGCCTCACGACCATGCAGATCGGGCCTGTCTACCAGCACCTGGCGGTCGAAACGGCCGGGACGCATCAAGGCCGGGTCTAAGATTTCAGGGCGGTTGGTGGCTGCCAGAATAATAACGCCGTCCCGGGAATCAAAACCATCCATTTCGACCAGCAGTTGGTTCAGGGTTTGTTCCCGCTCATCGTTACTCGAAATCGATACGCCGCGGCCTTTGCCGATGGCATCCAACTCATCAATGAATACGATGCAGGGAGCTTTTTCCCGGGCCTGTTTAAAAAGGTCGCGCACCCGCGCTGCTCCGACCCCGACAAACATCTCGACGAAATCGGCGCCGCTGATCCTGAAAAAGGTGACTTTCGCCTCCCCGGCCACCGCTTTTGCCAGGAGCGTTTTTCCTGTTCCGGGAGGGCCGATCAACAGCACCCCCTTAGGAATTTTTCCGCCGATGGCATGGTATTTTTGCGGATTCTGCAAAAAATCGACCACCTCTACCAATTCGGCTTTCGCTTCATCGACTCCGGCAACATCTTTAAAGGTAACGCCGGTATCACCTTCGGCCACTAATTTTGCCCGGTTCTCTCCAAAAGACATAACTCTTTGACCTGCCATTCCCATTCGTTTATTAATAAAGCGCCAGACAATAACAAAAAAAATGATGGGGATGACCCAGGAAAATATCAGGTTTATCCAGGTTTTGTTTTCCGGTGGTTTGGCGTAATATTCGATACCTTGCTCGTCAAGGAGTTTAACAAAACCTGCATCATCCACGCGCACCGTTCTATACCTCTGGGAAAGGTCCCCCGGTTTCTGTCCCGTGTACTCCCCTGAATTAACCTGTTTTGTTTCCTCTTTGGTGAGCGGCAGACCTAAAAAATGTCTTTCTCCCATTTCCACCCGGCGAATATCTCCTGATTTGATCTTCTCTTTGAATTCACTAAAATCAATAGTAACGATACTTTTGGGCTGGAAGAAAAGGGAATTAAACACCATCAGGATAACCAGGGTGGCCAGGAAATACCAGATTGAGAAATTGAATTTTTTCGGGTCCAGAATTCCGAAAATCGGCTCATGTTTATTCAGGCCGGGCTTTTCCTTTTCTTTTTTTTTGTTTTTCGCATTTACTATATTGTCATCTTTTTTTTCTTCTTCCATAATAATCCTCATATTATAGACAATTAAAATTCGCAAACCTTGCGTTCCCAATTGCTCGTATAATGAAAAATTCCATTCTCAAAGCGCCCGGATATTAGCCTTTTAAAAAACCTTCCAGGTCGTCAAGGTTTTGCATGGTAGTAATCTCCGGTTCAAAGCCGAGCTCCCGGCCGGTTCGTCTGGCTAACCCACTGAGCACTTTTCCCGGCCCGATTTCCGCAAATTTTAAAATCTCTTTTTCTTGTAAAAATTTGATCATGGTATCGTGCCACAGGACCGTACCGGTCACCTGCTTCTTAAGTGCCTCCCTGGCATCCGCCCCTTTTCTCATTTCCACCGCGGCAATGTTATTCACTACCGGGTAGTTTAAATCTTTAAATTCGGTATTGTCTAAATCATGGGATAATTTTTCTTTCGCCTGCTTCATAAGCTGCGAATGAAAGGGGGCGGAAACGGGTAAAAATTTTGTTTTTTTGGCGGTGATTTTCTCCACGGCTTCTTCAACAGCGTTTTTTTCACCGGAAATAACCACCTGGGTCGAGCCGTTCCGGTTGGCAATATCGACTCCCTCTATCCCGGAAACAACATCCTTGATCTGCTCAAAATCAGCGCCCATTACCGCTGCCATGGCGCCCCGGCCTACCGGTACGGCCTCCTGCATATATTTTCCTCTTTTGTGGACCAGTAAAACCGCATCTTCATATTTAATTGACCCGGCACCCACTAAGGCCGAATATTCTCCTAAGCTGTGACCGGCCGCGATTAAGGGCTCTTTGCCCAGGAGATGATACAAAATATACGAGACCGTCAGAAGCGCCGGCTGGACGTTGCCGGTCAACCTAAGTTCTTCTTCCGGACCGGTAAAACATATTTTTGAAAGAGAATATCCCAATATCTCATCTGTCATTTTGAAGGTTTTTTTTCCGAAATCACTCTTTTCAAACAGGTCTTTTCCCATACCCACGGTCTGGGAACCCTGACCGGGAAATAAAAACGCGAAATCTTTCATATTAAACTCCATTTGTTCACTAAATCACACGGGATCTAATCCGGAATTGAGTAGAAATTATATCACAATAATAAAATAGTACAAGCGGGCTTAATGGATTTGGGTTTTTGTTGATAAGTTT
>JAGLQA010000354.1 GCA_023137075.1 Candidatus Aminicenantota bacterium | reverse complement strand
GTTTTCTACCCAGTTTTTGCAGAAGCGACCAGAACCTGTCGTTCGTCTGTACGGACCAGGTGTGGCCGCGGGGGGGCACATTTTTCAATAATTCGGTCCTGTAACCGGCTTCTTTGTACACCCGGTAGGATTCGCCGCAGTATTTGATAAGATCAGGATAGTCACCCTCATTGTAGGCGAATAATACGCCGAATTGCGGACCTTTGACCGCCGGCTTTCGCACCTTTCCCTTCGCCTCTTTATTCGTATAAGCCTGGGAGTGAGAGAGCACCGCGGCATAATAATGGGGCCGTTTATTGGCCAGGTGGTGGCATAAGACAGCTCCCGCAGATATACCGGCCAGGTAGATTTTTGCTTTTGAGATGGGATACTCTGCGGCGATTTTATCGATGATTTTCTCGATGCCGTCAATCTCTTCATCCATTTTCCAGCCCCGGGCGGTACAATTTTTCAGCGCCTTAAATTCATACAGCGCTTCCGGTACTAATAGTACAAATCCCTCTCTGCGGCTGAGCTCTATTAGGCCGGTTTCTTCAACCGGACTGGCCGTATAATTTCTCAATGCCGGGACTTTTTGGCTAAATTCCTCGGACCAGACACCGTGAAAATAGACGAGCAGCGGCAGGGGCGTATCTCCGGCTCGCGGAGGTAAAAAAACCCGGTACTCCCGTTTACTGCCAAAACAGTCGACGATCTCAAAGGGAGTTTGCAGGATATTGTCTTTCGCTTCCCGGGTGCAGTGATGGAGAAACAGGGCAGCGAATATAAGGAGAATGGGGGTTAGAATCAGGACGACAAGCTTACCGGTTACGCTCGTTTCGGATTTTTTTCTCATACAAAATTTTATCCGCGTTGCCTTTTTAGCTTTAATAAAATTCGGGCGAACACAAGGTTCGCCCGATATTTTCGGACAGACCGCTATTTTACTTTTTTTTTATGATTTTTATCTGTTTGGATGAGGTATTTTTGTCAATTTTGGCAACTCTTTGAAACTTCAAAGAAATCGTTCCGGCATTATACCGGTAAACCACTAAATTTCCTAAAGCCGTAATTGACAGTGGTTTGCCCATTATTCGTTCTACTTCAGCGGAGGACATGCCGATTTTGATCATATCTATGCCGCCCTGGGTGGGGACGACACCGGGTTGTATATAAACGCCGCTCACCTTTTCTATTTTTGTGACCCTTCGGTTTTGAAAGGTAATAACGCCTTTATTGTACCGGTAGGTGGTTATTCCACCTGAGGCAGTGGCGGTTGCCCTGGGTGTTCCCATTAACTTCCTTACTTGATCCAGGCTCATGCCGATCCTGATATCGTCGATATGCTTGGCGGGTTTGAGGGTGGAAGCGTAAGACCTGTCTATAAATACGGCACGGTTGGTGCCCTGCTTATAAGTAATAATGGTTGAGGGGAATTTCCAGACATAGGTGTTATTTTCAATCTTTGTATAGGGCTTGTATTTATCATTATAGGTCTTGACGATCCGCCGGCCGGTATGAGAGTAGGTAAGCGTAATTTTATAAAGCCTGTTTTTATCGAAATCATACCTTTTCCGGGTAACCTGTCCTTTTCTGTAATTTATGATAAGAAAATCAGCTCTCTGAGTTACGGCAACATCTTTTAATTTGATTCTTTTCGCGAATCTGCCCTTAACCTGGGCTTTCGACATTCCCCAGGTTGAATTTCCCTGGCCGTTAATGTCGTTGACGATGCCGAACAGGCAATCGTTTGTACAGGTAAAGGCGATTAATAAAAAGAATGTGATGAATAAAGGATTTAATTTTTTCATACTTCCTCCTTGGCTTTTTATTTTATTATCCCCGGGTATTGTCAAGATCTCCCTACGAACTCTTGACAATACCGTGTTAGGATGATTTGTGCTACTTAACATCTTTGCTGTTCGTTTTCACGGCCGTTCTCTCGGGCAATGAGCCGGTGCCTTCCGGGGTGATTTCGCTTTCCGTATTGTTTGCTGTTACGGATACGCCGTAGGTGTATTTATTGAGTTCGGTTTCACTGGTGAAGTACTCTTGATAGGTGGTGGTTGCACCGCCGCTCAGATCGATCAAGTGTGTCCATTCGCCGGCTCCGATTTCCTTGCGGAAAATGGAATATTTCTCGATGGTAAAATTGAGGTCGATGTTCTGGGGATTATTATCCCAATCCAATTTGTTTACCCAACGCCGGCTGAGAAACGCTCTCTGCTGGAATTTTGTAAGCGTTACGTTTACGGGCGGCAGCGCTCCCTTGATGACCTCGATGGTCTTTTTTTTGGTGCCGATCAACCCGAGTGTCTCGTCAAATACACCTAAGAGTATGGTATATTCGCCTTCCATATCGTAGGTGTATTTAACTACTTTTCCTTCACCCATATTATCATCGCCGGCTAAGGGATCGCCTAAATTCCAGTGATAGGAGGAGATTTGACCGGTTGAGGTGCTTGGAGAAGCGTCAAAGGTGACTTCCTGGCCTTCGACTACTAAGTCGCCGGAAGTAGTGAAGTCCGCATTGGGATAACCGGTGGTGGGATCTGTTCGTGCTTTTGTCATACCGTACCAGATGTCGTGGGAATGCGAAGCTGCCGGGGGAATATCACACCAGGCCAGGTGGACATAGCCTTTACTATCGGCAATTATTGTGCCCAACATACCGTGCTCTCTCTGGGAAACCCTGATCTCCTGGCCCCACTCTCCGAGATTGTAGGCCGACTTGACATTGTAATAAATGTGTGCCGCGTCTCCCCTAAAAGAAGCGTGTATCGTATCGTTTTCATCGATGTCTAAGTCAAAGATGTCCCGCCTGGCGAACCCCCTGTTCATTGCGGTTATAGGCTTCCAGGTGCCGAATATCCGGCTGGTATAGGAATATCTCCCGTTCATGCGCGCCCACACAACATGGACGTTCTGGAAAGAATCGGCTTCTACCCGGGGCCAGGTGCTCATACCGCCCGCTTCACTCACTCTAATGGGCCAGGTCCAATGGTCATCTTCGCCTTCTTTCCATATCTTCTCGGCAAACATAATGGCAAACCCGTCACCCGAACCGGGGTGACCTTGCTGCCACACGGCATATGCTCTCAGGCCGCTTACCGCCATGTCGCCGTGGGTGGCATGATTCTTTAACCTGGCATTGGTGGAGACGCCGCGGCCTTTTTTGTCCCATGTACTAAGAGCGCCGTCTACATTCCAGGTATTTACCATTACTAAGGCCGAGTTGTCATAAGGGGCGATTTCACATTCCCATAATACATTGACAGTGTTATCTGCCAGCACTTCGATACTGGGGAAGGAATCATTGGCATGATGCCTGATTAAGTCTTCGCCGCCGGTCCATTTCTTGTTTTTATAATAAATGTGATACATTTCTTTCCTGAACCTGCTGCTTCCGTCTGCCCATACTAAGTGGAGTACATTGTTATAATCGGTTATCATTCGGGGCGTTTTCGACAATGCCCAGGTATTGTATACAACCATCGGTGTGCTCCACTTGCCGTCGATCTTGTTCTCTTTAATGGTGTAATACAGGTTGCTCAGGCTTGAGCCTTCTTCCGCCCAGACGGCCATGATCTTTTTTACTCCATCTTCCTCGAATTCGACTAAATGGGGGAATAAGGAATCGGATGTATAGCTGGCGGAAAATCCGGTTACACTCTCTCTTCCCGACAGCATCTGAACGATTATATCATCATCGCCGCCAAAGATGGATAATGAGAAGATCAGAACGCAAAATAAAACAAATAATACCTTTATCTTTTTCATTGGTTTTCTCCTGTCTGGATAGCCGATCTATTTTTTAAATTTATATGAAAACATTAAGAATAACCGCGCCCCGGACATATCGGATTTAACATCGACTCCTTCGTTGGTGAACTTGATTCTATCGTATTTCATACAAAGATCCAGGCTGAGTTGATCGGTTATATCAAAATAAGTGCCGACCATTATGGAGAGGCCAAAAGCACTCATGCTCTCTTTCGCGATAACATTGTCTTCGGTTACTCGATTCATTATGCCGGCGGCGCCCACAAAGGGTACAAATTTACTCCCTAATTTAAACAGGTATTTTGCGCCGAAATAAATGGGCATGTTCGTGAATTTGGATTCTTCGCCCGTGGGTACCACATCCCCGGCAGCGGTTATGTCGTAAAC
>JAGLQA010000353.1 GCA_023137075.1 Candidatus Aminicenantota bacterium | reverse complement strand
ATATTTCCCGGTAACCCCATTAGATAAACTAACCTGCTTCATCGATAAAAAAAAGGAGACAGAAATCACCAATATAAATTTCGGATTTATCCCGGAAAATGAATTTTTAAAATATCGCCCGGAGATAAGGGTGAAAAGTAATATCTTTTCCACTTTTAAATCCCCTAGAAAATATAAAAAATACGACGAATTATACGATTTTTCTTCGGATATTAAGATGGAAAAAAACTTACTGGACACTGGAGATTATACTCATAAGATTATTGAATGGAAGAAAAAAATATATGAATTTTTGAATTTTTACCGGCAGGAAGAGAAAAAAATGTTAGGAGAAACCAGGGCGAAAGAATCCCTTACCCAGGAAGAAAAAGAAATGTTAAAAAGCCTGGGATATTTATAAACTTAGTTCGCTGCGCTCACAACCGGGAATCCCGATAGGTTACTTTTTTTCCAATCTTATATCTTTTAACTTTACAGGAGTTTCAAAATGTATTTCGATAGGGGTTCCATTTGAACCCGGGTTTATTACAGGAAATTCAATTTTTGCCCGGAGCGGATCCGGTCTTTCAATTTTTGCCACTTTACCTGCATCCCCGGAATAGAAACCCCATATCTTTCCCTCATAAGGTTCTGAGAAATCAAGCACCATTTTTCTTCTTTTAATATGGAAAAGAGAGTACCTTCTATTGATTCTCTTCACAGGGAAATTCTCCTTTAATCTTACTACTAAGAATTCCGGACTACTATCTAAAATTTCACACCATCTTTTTAATTTCTCAACTCTTTTTATTATTTTTTCCTTCTCTTTCTCTTTAAAAATTTCCGATTTCCAATTAAAAATGAGATAGTCTACCGAGTAATTTTTCAAAAGCCAGCGCAGCCTGTGTTCATCGGGAAAATTTTTATTTGAAATTTTTTTCTCAACCAGGAAATTGTCTTTAAACGCACGAACGGAAACCCTTCCGTTTACATAATAGTTGTTATGAAAAATTGTATTAATCGTATACCTGTTGTTTTTTAATATGCCTCTTCTTCCATAAATGGGGAGTTCCAGTATTATCCTGTCACTCTCTTTTTCTATTTTCCTATATTTTTGCGGCTCAAAATTAAATTTGCCATTTCTGGTGCTAATATAACCGTTTTCAATAATTGCCAGCAAAATCAGCGATGTTAAAATCAAATATTTCTTCCTGCCCTTAATATCCACCATTTTAGATAGACCATAGGCAGCTAAAGCGGTAAATATAGGAACAAGCACCATCATTCCCCTGAATAAAAACCTGAAATTGGAAAACGCCGGTATAAAATAGACAAGTAAACCATATATGGAAAAATTAGTGCCTGGAACCAGGGATGAGAATTTAAAGAATATAATAGAATAGATAAAAATCAATGCAAAAAGAACTTTCACTTCAAAAGATAAAGATTTATATCGCCGAAAAAAAACCATAATATAGACAATAAAAATAGAGAATAAAAGCCAGTTTGCCAGTAAAGGGAATCCTTTCAAATTCAGAATAAAAACCATTAGTAACGATAAGGATAATATTAATATCAGGAATAGCTGTTTTTTCTTTTTTATATCGATTAATGCAGCAGTAAAAAGAAATAGTACTGAAAAACCGGGAAAAAAGGCGTTAAATTGGCGGAAGTGACATTGTTTATAGAACAGCGAAGCGGATGAAAATAACATTTTCACATCAACGAGTGAAGAATAGTGAAGCCCTCGATAGAACCCGGAATTTTTTATAACCGACAAGAAAGGAGAAAAAACAATAAACAGGAGGATAAGAAAAAGAAAAAATGAAGCAGACAACTTTAAAATATTTTTAAAATTAATAGTACGAAAACAGAGAGAAACCAGGATAAAAATCGGAACTAAAACAGCTATTAAAAAAAATCCGTAATAAATACTAAAAAGGCCCTGGAGAAAGGCAAAAAAGCCTGCTAAAAGAGCGTCTTTCCATTTCCCATTCTTTTGAAATTTGATTAAAAAATATAAGACAAACCCTATCCAGAAAAATGAAACAATATTGAGTTGAGTATACAATTGTCTTATGTACGGGTATATAATAAAGAGAAGAGCAGCGAAATAGGGAATTAAAGGGTGCCTTGTTAATTCCCTTGTTAACAAGAAACATCCTACTGCCCCGAAAAAAAACATAAACAACAGGTAAAAAACCCAACTCCGGGTTATATTTAAGCCCAAAATCTTATTAAATCCCAGGAATACCAGGGCTTCTCCAAAAAGCGGGTGCCCGTAAAAAGTAACGTAAGCATTCGGATAGTAGTAATTTAAATGGTAAATTGCAGGCAGATCATTTAACATCGAGTACATGTTCCATTCAATAACACTTAAAATGTAATAGGCATCGGGTTTAGCGATAAAAGGTAAGGTTGAATCTTTTAAGTTTTTAAACATGGGAGAATGAACGACTAAAAGCATCAGCAGTATAATGATAAATGCAATTACGTTCTTTGAGAAAAGATTCTTAATATTAATAGCTATCCTCCATACCCGGGATAAGCGAACAAAAAAAAATTCTAAAAAACCTCTTGATATTTTTTCTTTTCATCCTGGTTGGATATATATTGTACCATTACCACTTTTTATTATCAACCTGGAGTTCTAAAGATTTTCAGAGATAAAAAGAGATAGTTCCCAATCTTTATTATAGAGACGAAGATATAATTTCCTGTTGTGAATATATATGAAGAAAAATCAAAACCATTGAACACTTATAAGTGTATATTTACTATGCCATTACATGGCGTTATTATGCGTAGAAAGTATTTCTCACAGCACGAAGCGATGTTTTGGTTCACCGTTAGGTGAATATTTTTTAATTCAGCAGAAGGAGATAAAATGAAGCGAATAAAAAAATCCCCTACCAATGGCACTCGTTCAGTACTGACGGCTTTTGCCGTTTTTACGGTTCTTATCTTTTCCCTACAATGCACAAAGCAAGCAAATAAAGAAACCAAAAATATCGAACAAATCTATAAAAAACAATAAAAATCAAGATGAATATATTATTAAAAACTTCCAAAATTAGAATTGCTGTCACAAAACCAGCTTGATATGACGTTAGAAGCAGACCATTTCGGGGAGAAAAACCAGGCATGACCGTTTGAAATTATTGGGAGAAAACCTGGCGGGTGCTTTCGGCGACCCGGGTTAAGGCCTGCTGTGCTCTCTTTCTTACCCAGATTAAGGGATCATCGGAAAGCTTTTGCAAGTGGGGTTTCACTTGTTCTCCATCCAATTTGGTCAGGGCTTCGATTAGCTGCAGCCTGACTTCAACATTTTTATCTTCTATTAAAAAATCGATGATATCAAGCAGATGGCTGCTCTTGCGGTTGCCTAAAATGGCCACCAATGCTGCCCTGACATGCCAGACCGCTCCGCTTTTGATGGCGTCGGTCAGTTTCCGGTCATCGATTTCCTGTTCCATCCTAATCCCTGCGATCAGGGTTTCCCGGACTTTTTGATCATCGGACTTCAACAAAGAGATGATAATTTCTTCATTCAATGACCCCTTTTCTTTGAGAAAAGATTTTATTTTTTTAATTTTATCCTTTGGCTCTCCATCCCGGATATTCTTAACAATCCGGATAACGCCACTATCTTTTTTAATCGAACTTTCACTGATGCCCTTTTTGGCCGCGTTGGAAACAGAGCTGTCGATGTGGTACAAAAATTTTCTGTAAAAAAATTTATCTTTATAACCCAATTCTCTTAAGGTTTTTATGGCGGCTGCCGTCGTTTTTGAAGAGAGATCGCACTTGAAAACGTTCTTTATAAATTCGATTTTGGCCTCTTTGCTCAGGGCAGCGTAGTCTTTGAATTTTTCTTCCTTTAAAAACCTGACCTGGTTTAAGGTATTGAGACTTAAAAAGTTCTTTAATATCAAATCCATTGTTCTATATTTTTTCTAATAAATGCCCCATTTTTTCCTTTTTGGTTTTCATATACTTGATATTCTCTTTATGAAATTCCACTTCGATGGGCACCCGTTCCACGATTTCCAGGCCGTAGCCGGCCAGGGCAATGTACTTGGACGGGTTATTGGTGATTATTCTCAATTTATTTAAAGCCAGGCTTCTCAGAATCTGGGCCCCGATGCCGTAATCCCGCTGGTCCGGTTTAAAACCCAATTCAATATTGGCTTCGATCGTATCCAACCCGTGTTCCTGCAATTTATAGGCTTTTATTTTACTGATCAAACCGATGCCCCTTCCTTCCTGGTTCAACAGGTAGAGTAGGACCCCTCGTCCCTCTTTGGCGATCATTTTCATGGCATTGTGCAGTTGATTACCGCAGTCGCACTTTAAAGAACCAAAGGTATCGCCGGTCAGGCATTGTGAGTGAACCCGTACTAAGGCCGGTTCATCGGGTTGTAAGTCTCCGCAAACCAGGGCAATATGAGACTCTTTATTTATCTCATCGACAAAGACTTTTATCGTAAAATCTCCCCACATAGTGGGAAGAATGGCTTCGGCTACTTTCTCAACCAGCGTGTCCGTTTGGATCCGGTACTTGATGATCTCTTCGATGGTAATAATGGGGATGTCAAATTTCCGGGAAAATTCGATCAAGTCCGGCATCCTGGCCATGGTGCCGTCATCTTTCATGATTTCGCAAATCACCCCGGAGGGGTATAAACCGGCCATCTTTGCCAGGTCAAAGGAGGCTTCGGTCTGGCCCGCTCTGACTAGAACTCCACCACTCTTGGCTCGCAGCGGGAAAATGTGTCCCGGTTTTAACAGGTCATCGGGTTTGGTTCCGGGATCGATTAAACACCTGATGGTTTCCGACCTGTCAAAGGCGGAAATTCCGGTGGTGGTGTTTTTTTTGGCATCCACTGAAACCGTAAAGGGGGTCTCGAATGAGGAGGTGTTACGTTCGACCATCAGGGGCAGTTCCAGTTCGCTGCTTCTTTCTTGCGAAAGCGAGATACAGATTAATCCCCTGGCATGTTTGGCCATAAAATTGACGGCTTCGGGGGTTACCTTTTCAGAGGCGAACATCAGGTCGCCTTCGTTTTCCCTGTCTTCGTCGTCAACTATGACGATCATTTCCCCTTTTTTGATATAATCTATGGCTTCCGGGACTGAAACCAGGTATTTATTTTTATCGGTCATTTTAATCCTAATCTTTCTATGAAAATAGTGGGATAACCAGGATGCCTGTGAATACCGGTCCGGCAAGCCACACTATTCCGGTTTTCTCTTTATCTATTCAGGGATATATTATATAAATATTTGCCGATTAAATCAAGTTCGATATTGACCCGTTCCCCGGTTTTTAAATATTTCAGGTTGGTTGCGTGCCAGGTGTGGGGAATCACGGCCGCTGAAAAATCGGAACTTCCGGCTTCCATTATGGTCAGGCTAACCCCGTTCAGGGTTACGGAACCCTTGTAAACCAGGAACTTGCGCCATGCCCGATCCCGGTAAACAAAAGAAAAAATAGTACTTTCGCTGCTTTTATTGATCGCTTTGATCCTGACGACTCCATCTAAGTGGCCGCTGACCAAATGGCCGCTGAGAAAGTCTTGCAGTGTTAACGGCAGTTCAAGATTCAGGATACTGCCTCTGACCAGGTCGCCGAAGTTGGAGAGCCTCAATGTCTCGCTGCTCAAATTGAATGTATACGAATTGTCTTTTATCTCAACCACGGTCAGGCAGGCGCCGTTCACGGCAACGGAATCTCCTATCTTCACTTTTTCCGGCAGGTCGCACTCCAGGGTAATAGTGGGGAGGGATTTTTTTTGCAGGGAAGCCAGTTTTCCCGTGTTCGTTATAATTCCGGTAAACATTATACTCTAAATCCTCTCAATAGGTAACCCGGTTTTAATTCGATGATCTCTTTTCGCTTTAAAACAACAGGTCGATTTATCGCTGCCCCGGACGGAAAAAGCTCAACCGATTCTTTCCCCCCGATCAATTTATCGCCCACAAACAGGAAAATCTCATCGTAAAGTTTCTGTTTCAGGAAGGAATCTATAATCCCCCCCCCTCCTTCGATTAAGATGGAGGAGATGGCTAAGGAACCCAATATTTTCAATACCTGTTTCAGATCGAGTCCGTCTTCGTCCTCTGAAATGAAAAAATGCCGCTCCGTTTTGCGCTCTTTGTTTTTTGTATCTTTTGCCGAGAACAGGATTAAGGGGAATTGTTCCCGGTCCCGGAATACGCGCAAACCCGGGTCCAGGATGTTTCGCGAATCTATAATGACGCGATGAATTTTCCTATCGCCCCACTCTTTTTCCCGGATTGTTAATTGTGGGTCATCGTCGATAACGGTTTTCATTCCTACCAGGATGGCCGAAAATTCGCCGCGCAAGCTGTGAGAAAGATTTCTCATTTGTTTGCCGGTTATCCATTGGGATTTTCGGTATTTATCGGTCAGCTTGCCGTCGATGGAGGTACCGGCTTTAATGGTTACATAGGGCAGCTTTTTGGTGATAAATTTCAAATAGTGGCGGTTTATTTTCTTAGACAGGTCTTCTAAAATCCCCACGTCCACCTTTATCCCGTTCTCTTCCAGTTTTTTGATGCCCTTACCGTTCACTAATGGGTTGGGGTCCTGCATCGCGATTACCACTCGTTTTACTTTCCTGTTTATGATAGATTCGGCACAGGGAGGGGTTTTGCCGTAATGGGAACAAGGCTCTAAGGAAACGTACAAAGTGGTGTTTTCCTCTTTTATATTTTCTAAAGCGGAATACTCGGCATGGCTGCCCCCGTATCGTTTGTGATACCCGGTGGCGATTATTTTGCCATCCTTTACTAACACCGCTCCCACTAAGGGATTGGGCGCCGTAAAGCCGGTCCCCTTTTTACTGAGTTTCAGGGCAATCTTCATAAATTTAATATCCTCGATATGGTCCATAATTTCCCGACTCATTAACTCATCAGCGTATTAACTCAATAGTGAATCGATAAATTCATCCGGGGAAAATTCCAGGATGTCCCCGGCCTTTTCCCCGGTGCCGAGAAACTTAACCGGTATTTTCATCTCATCCACAATATTGACAACGGTTCCGCCCCGGGCCGTACCGTCTATTTTAGCCAGCACGATACCGGTTATGCCTGAGAATTCTTTAAATTTCCGAGCTTGGTCTAAGGTGTTCTGACCCATGGTGGCATCAATAACAAGAAGAACCTGGGCCGCTCCACCGGGGACAACTTTTTTTATTATTTTGCTCAGTTTTTCGAGTTCTTTCATCAGGTTGTCTTTGGTCTGTACGCGGCCGGCCGTATCGATAATCAGTATATCGAAATCCTTGCTGTTAAACGACATGAGGCTGTTATACACCACCGAGCCGGGATCCGCCCCTCTATCCCCGCTAATCACCGGTAAACCCAGCCGCTCGCCCCATTGAACCAATTGGGAACCGCCGGCAGCACGGAAGGTATCGGCCGCGGCGAACAATACTTTTTTGCCGCGGTTCCGGTAGTAATCGCCTAACTTGGCAGCGGTGGTGGTTTTACCGCTGCCGTTGACGCCCACTAACAGGATGATGTTTTTATTGCCCGGAAGTTCTTCTTTAGCGATGTTGACTGCTGAGAATATATCCCTTATTTCTTCTTTTAAGACCGCGATAAAATCCTCTTTCTCAAAGCCGGTTTTGATCTTTTTTTCCAGGTTTTGCAGGATTCTCCCCACTAAGTCGATAGAAATGTCGGAAAGCACCAGGATTTCCTCTAATTCTTCAAGAATCTCTTTCCTGTCTTTTTTCGAACCGAACACGGTGTTGATTTTCTGCTTCAGGGAGGTAGAAAAAATTTCTTTTATTTTCATATTATATTATACCAGTTGAGAGATAAATCATGCAATAGCAAAGATCAAAAGAATAAGAATCGGACTGGTGATGAAATATTCAAAAATTTCGACTTTTTTCAAAATTACCCTGTATGCGGTTCTCGGCCCATACCTTCGACCAAAAAAGCGGAAACTTCAGCCGTTTTCCGTTTATCTAAGATCCGGCGCACGGCCCTGGCTATTTCGTCAATGCCAAGGGGTTTCATGATGAATGAGTTGATCCCTTTGGACGCATAGTTTTCCTCATTAATATTTTCACTAAAACCGGTGCATAAAATAACCGGGATATCGGGCCGGATATTTTTCAATTCTCCGGCTAATTGCACGCCGGTCATATGGGGCATGGTTTGATCCGTGATAACAAGATCGAATTTATCCGGGT
>JAGLQA010000352.1 GCA_023137075.1 Candidatus Aminicenantota bacterium | reverse complement strand
ATTTTAGAGCTTTTCATTCCAAAATCAGAATTGCTGTTTTATTACCAGGGAGGTTGATGCACTGCCATATTCCATGGTATAATAAAATATTGATTTCGGAGATCTACAGAATATTGGTGATTGAGCAAATTTATTTATTCAAATTTTCCATGGACAAAACACAAAAAGGATGAAAAAACCAATTCTTGCCGCCCTACTTTTCCTGTGGCTGTCCCTGCCTGTTTGTTTGGGGTCCAGGACTATCCATTTCAAGCATATTTCTCTTAATGAGGGGCTTTCGCAAAACGCGGTGTTTTGTATATTACAAGATAGGAAAGGATTCCTGTGGTTCGGCACCCAGGATGGCCTAAATAAATATGACGGTTACACTTTTAAGGTATACAAACCGGACCCGGATAATACCAACAGCCTGAGTCACAGTTGTATAATGGCACTTTGCGAAGATGACTCGGGAATAATCTGGATCGGCACCAATGGCGGTGGATTGAATAAATTCGACACAAAAAAAGAAAAATTTTATCGCTACCGGGTCGTTCCCGATGATCCCGATTGCATCAGTTGTGGATTTATCAGGGCAATTTGCCAGGACAACAGCGGCACGATGTGGATCGGGACTAACGGCGGGGGAATCTATACAATAACCGGAAAAACAGACCGGGAAAATCCGGGAATCGTCCGGGAGAAGATCGTGAATTACCGGAACATCCCCGGCGACCCGAACAGCCTGGGCAGCAATAGAGTCAATGCTGTTTTAAAGGATCGTTCGGGGGCAATCCGGATCGGCACAGGCAGTGGCCTTGATAAATTCGATAAAGAGACCGGGCAGTTTACTCATTACATAAACATTCCCGGTGACCTTCACAGCTTGAGTCATAATTCAATAACACAAATTTACGAAGATCGTGCCGGCCTACTCTGGGTGGGGACCGGCGGCGGCCTCAACTTAATGGATAAAAAGACTGGAAAATTTACCCGTTACCGGCATCAACCCGGTGACCACAGCAGTATAAGCAGCGATAATATCAGCTCGATTGTAGAAGATCACTCAGGTGTGCTCTGGATCGGCACAAGGGGCGGCGGGCTCAACAAGTTTAACAAAAGAACCGGAACCTTTAGCCACTTCCGCCACCGGGCCGATGCCCCGCACAGCCTGAGCTATGACAATATTTCCTGCATTTACGAAGATATCTCCCGCATTTTATGGGTGGGTACTTCCGGCAAAGGATTGAATAAATTTTACCGTGAAGATAAATTCGTACACTACCAGTCCATCCTTAACAATCCCAACTCCTTGAGTGATAATTATGTTTATTCGATTTTCGAAGACCATCTCGGTATATTGTGGATCGGCACCTCGGCTGGTGGCCTCAATAAATTTGACCGCAAAACCGGGATTTTTACCCATTACCGCAATGACGCAGGCACCGCGAGCAGCCTGAGCCACAATGCCGTGCGTTCAATCCTCGAGGATCATTCAGGGGCACTCTGGGTGGGGACCGGCGGTGGCGGGATCAACAGGTTCGATCGCAAAACCGGGACTTTTACCCGGTTTCGCCGCAGTGACGAAAACCCGGGGAGTTTGAGTCAGAATACAGTGTACACAATCTTTGAAGATCATTCGGGCACACTCTGGATCGGGACCGGTGGGGGGGGGATCAATAAGCTAGACCGGGAAACCGGCACTTTCATCCATTACCGCCGGAGCGAAGAGGACCCTAACAGCGTGAGTGACGATTTCATAAGTATTATTTACGAAGCTCCGACAGAACCGGGAATACTCTGGGTCGGCACACGATACCGGGGGCTCAACCGTTTCGATCCGGACCGCGAGATTTTTACCCGGTTCACAACAGATCCCGATGATCCCGAAAGCCTGAGCGCTAATTTTGTTCTATCGCTTTATGAAGACCGCGGCGGTACACTCTGGATCGGCACCTATGGCGGAGGATTGAATAAATTGATCGGCAAAAGGGAAAAAAACGAGGGGATAAGGTTTGTGCATTATACGGAAAAAAATGGGCTGCCCAATAATTCCATTTACGGGATCCTGGAAGACGAGGCTGGAAACCTCTGGATGAGTACCAATAAAGGAATCTCAAAATTCAACCCGGTAAACGAAACCTTTAAAAACTATAATGTTAAAGATGGCCTGCAGGGCAGTGAGTTTAACGGCGGCGCTTATCACAAAAACAGGAGAGGTGAAATGTTTTTTGGCGGGATTAACGGGTTCAATGCGTTTTGGCCCGCTGATGTAAAGGATAATCCTCACATTCCTCCTATCGTCATTACCGGTTTTAGAGTATCCAATATTCCGGTTCAGATCGGTGCACATTCTCCCTTACAAGAATCGATCATATGGACAGATAAAATAGAACTAACCTACAAACAGAACGCGCTTTCCTTCGAGTTTGCCGCCTTAGACTTCACCATCCCGGAAAACAACCGGTATGCTTATAAAATGGAGGGATTCGATACGGGTTGGAATATAACCGATTCAAGCAAACGTTTTGCCTTTTACACCAACCTGGACCCGGGCCATTATATTCTCAGGGTGAGAGGATCAAATAATGACGGCGTATGGAATGAAGAGGGCGCCGCAGTCAAAATCACTATTCTTCCCCCCTTCTGGGAGACCTGGTGGTTTATTTTTCTGCTCCTGGTTGTCGGGGCGGGACTGTTAATATTTTTTATCCGGCGGCGAATAAACCGGGTTGAACAGAAATCAAAAGAGGAAAAAATTGCTTTAAAACGGGAGATGGAGAAGCAGCAATTAGAGCAAGAGCTAAAACTAAAAGCGGATTTTACGGCCATGTTGGTTCACGACCTGCGCAGCCCCCTTTCGGCTGCGATCGGATTTTCGGAAATTTTAATCGAGAACCCCGAGTTGGTTGATATAGAGGGTATCGGGAAAGCCATTAAACTCTCTTCCGAAAGAATGTTAACCCTGGTTAACGAAATGCTTGATTATTCAAAATTTGAAGCAGGCAAGATGGTTCTGGATAAAAAGGGAACATATATATTAAGATTGATGGAAGATATTATCGAGATGATGACTCCCCTTCTTGATCAAAAAAGGATCAACCTGGTATATGATGTGCCTCCGGAAATAAGAGAGAAGCGCTTAAGCTTAGACCCGGAAAAGATCAGCCAGGTGTTAAACAATTTTTTAAGTAACGCGATAAAATTTGCCCCCATGAAAGGCGTTGTCACTCTTGGGATGCGTATGGTTGACCAGGGATTTGTGGAGATATCGGTTAATGATAATGGCCCTGGAATTCCCGGGGACAAGCAAAAATATATCTTCGATAAATATGCGCAGCTCAACAACAAAGAACAGGTTAAGGGAACCGGGTTAGGTTTGGCGGTATCAAAAATGATTATCGAAGCTCATGGGGGAGTTATTGGGTACCGGACCCTGGAAGGTAAGGGGGGAAGTGTTTTCTTTTTCCGACTGCCTGAATAAAAGTTTTTCTCAAACTCAGGAATATTTAAAGGGATATTCTCTTTTTGAAGAGTCGTTTCCGTCGATAAATTCGGGGATTAAAAAGCTTCAACTGGGCCTGGGCTTTTTTATTTTCTGCCAGTATCACATTTGATTTCGTATATTTAAAACCTTTTTCCAATGCGGTTTTCGCGATCTCGGTTACCATTAAAATATCCACGCCGAGTCCCCGGTATTCTTTCCTGACCCCGATAAGGTAGAGGTCAAGCGTTTCATGTTCCTTAAAGCCTTTTAAAATATGATACCAGCCAAAGGGGAGCAATCTTCCTTTTGCTTTTTGAAAGGGTTTTGAAAGGTTGGGAAGGGTTACCACAAACCCGACTACTTCGTCATGTTGGTTTGCAACCACTTTTACCAGGTCTTTGTCAACAAAAGAAAAATATTTTTTTATATAATAGTCTATTTGTTCTTGCGACAGCGGCACTGTACCATAGAGCCCTTTAAAGGCTTCATTTAACAAATGAAACACCTCCTGTCCCTTTGACAACAGATCTTTCTTTTTTTTAAATTCCAACACCTTAAAATGACTCCTCTCTTTTATTCTTTCGGCGAGACGGAATAATTTTCCCGGTATGCCCGTGTCAGGCATTTTGCTTTTTAACTCCACATAATCCACATCTTTTTTAAACCCGTATTTTTCCGCGAATTCAGGATAATAGGGGTGATTGTAGATTACGGCAATCGTAGGCACTTGATCGAATCCCTCGATCAACATTCCTTCCGGCTCCAGGTCCGAAAAACCATGGGGCCCGCTCAGGGTTTTCATTCCCAATTCGTTTCCCCATTTTTCAACTTCTTTGAAGAGTGCTTCGGCCACTTCGTAATCCTCGATGGTATCGAACCAGCCGAACCTCAGGTTTTTGGCGCTGTACTTTTCATTGGCCGCGTAACTGATTATTCCGGCAATACGGCCAATCGGTTTGCCGTTCTTATAAGCGATAAACAATCGCGAGTCGGCATCTTTATAGGCCGGATTATTTTTCTTGTCGAAGGTTTTCAATTCTTCGGATGTTAAAGGCGGAACCCAATAGGGATTATCCTTGAAAATTTTAAAAGGAACTTTAGCAAAGGTTTTTAAATCCTTTTTTGTCTCCACTGTTTTAATTTGTATACTCACATCATCCTCCTACAAAGTTACACAATCAGTGTTTTTTCAAGTCTCCTTTTTTTTCCTGTTTGTTATCATCTCAAATTCAAGTTTAGATTATATAATAGATCGCAATAAGATTTCAAACTTTTTTTATTTTTCTTTCTCCAAAATATATATACGTTAAATTCCCGGAATTGTCAACTCACAAATTAATAGAATTCTTTTGAAAAAGGCAGGTTGAACTACAGGTAGCCCAGGGCTTTTAACTGGTCTATGGTGTCTTCACTGATCTCGGTCTCTTCCACCGCAAAGTTGGAACTAATGGAATGATCGATTATTTTACGGAGCATTTTTTCAAGATTTATACAAACCTGTCTGAACTTTAAATCCTCGAACAAATTATTTATTTCCTGGGGATCCTTTTTCAGATCAAAGAGCCTTCTCTCGCTTATGGTTTCCCAATTCACCCTCCCGGTTTTAAAGGGTTTCTGCATAGTTACAATGTATTTTAAATCACCGACCCGGATCATCTTTCTCTCGAATTCGCTTTCCGAAACGGCTTCGGAAACTAAGTATTTTCTGCTTTTTTTGTTCCGCGGTTTCAGCAGGGAATTCCCCTGCACAAAAGTGGGGGTGTCTAGGCCGTAAAAATCCAGGACTGTAGGCAGAACATCGATAAGAGAGACGGGAAATTTTTTAACACCGGTGCGCCTTTGTGCCGGGTATTTAATAATTAACGGCACTTTTATAAATTCTTCGTAATAATCCCGGCCGTGGTGGTCGTAAAACCTTCCGGGATAGTGTTCGGCGAAGTGTTCACCGTGGTCGCTGACGACGATGAACATCAAATCCTTATAAATGCCCAATTGTTTGGTTTTTTGAATGATCTGCCCGACATAGCGGTCCACATAACGAATCCCGCTGTCATAAAGGGTAACGCAATTTTTAACATTGAGCAATTTGTTTTCTACTAAATAACGGTGAAAATCCCGGGTAATAAACCCTGATTTCTTCCCTAAAACTCTAAAGTTGTTGACATAATAGCGCATTTCCGGGTTCATTCTATCTTTATCGACGAAATAACAATTGGCGTAAGGGGCGTGTACCATCCAGGTGTGAATAAAGAAAAAAAAGTCCTTTTCTTTATGGTTCTCGAGTTCTTGCAAAAGCTTGAAGAATTTCCGGTTGGTGGAAAAGGGATCGTCCGAACTATCCTTATCGAATCCCCTGCCAAAGCCCAACCGACCCGGGAGCTTTGCAAATTTTAATGTGGCGATATTTTGTGTTTTTAATATTTCGGACATGGATTTTAGCGACTTGTTTAATTTGGGATACTTCCTGCCCCGGATGGAATGCCAGTCTTTATTAATTCCGTGCCGTGAAGGGAGGGTTCCGGTTAACAGGGACATGTGGCTGGGCATGGTCCAACATCCGTTGGGGTATGCTTCCCGGTAGTAAACCGAATCTTTGATTAATTTATATAAATTGGGCGCGGTTTCACGAAAATAACCGTAAGAATTCAAATGGTCGCCTCGCAGCGTATCGATACTGATGAGGATGATTTGTTTTTTTTCGGGAATCTTATATTTACCGCAATTGGACGAAAACACTGTAGTCAACAAAACAGTGACAATAACCAGGAAAACGGACTCTTTTGTTTTTATTAATGTTTTATTTTTCATTTTTTCACCTTAAAACTCACTTTATCTATATTTTAACTATTATTTTTTTTCTCCTACTAAAGCAAAGCGGCAGTAATTCGATTCATCGATCTCTTTGAAATTTTCAATATAGTATATAGTGAAATTCATTCGGCTTTTATTCGGTTCAATTAACCGTTGGTACAGTGTATCTGGGGAATAATACCGGCCGTGGCGGTTTTGAAATTCCCGGACGCAGTGGACATCTATCCCAGGATCGAATTTCACGCCTCCAGGTATGGAATAGCGCGGGTCAGCGACACAAAAGGGGTTTTTATGTAAATAGAGTGGGATGATAACACATTTTCCACCCTTTGTGAGGACCCGCGACATTTCCCGCATAAATTCGCTGTCTGAATCTTTCTCGAAATGCTCGATGCTGCAGGCAGCCAGGGCTCCCTGGAAGAAGTTGTCGGCAACCGGGATTTCCGCGGCGTTTCCCCCTATCTTCCTGCCGTGAATCCCAGGCCTGAACATAATATCCTGGCGATACCCGATGCAGCCGGTTAGGCGGCTGAATTCCCTGCTGTGGGGTGATTGTTCTGCCGCTATATCGATGAACTTGTCTCCCTTTTTTAGATTTAACAATTTAAAGGCGACAAAGTGCTCTAATGTTTTCTCAGGGAAATTAAAACTATAATAGCGGGGATATTTTTTTTTGTAATTTATCTCGCTTAAAAAATGTTCATATTCATTTTTACCCACTTTATAAGACAGGGCAGTGATTTTCTTTTTTTCGAGTTGAGTGATTAGCGCTTTGTTTTCCTTTTCAGAATAGATGATACCCGGCCACCCGGTAAAGACTTCATTCTTATTCTTCAGCCTCTCTTTTAATATTTCCGTCTGTTTCGCAAAATTGGCGAAATTGTCTTTTGATCGATAGCGATACGCAGTTGTTCGTCCTTTCCGGTGAAACAACACCTTTAAAATTTTTCGAAATTTTTCTATCATTATTAATAGGAATAGTTAAAAGGATTAACTTCAATCCTAAAGGGATAGGAATACCCGGTCAAGGCGTTCATGGCTGATCGATTCCTCGAAATTTTCTAAGAAAAAACGGCCTGCCAGCTTGCTTTGCTTGTCGTATAGGTTCTTATCCGTTAGCAACCCGGAAATATGGCCGGCAAATTCTTCCGGGGTATCGGCAATTAGGCAGCCATTGTGCGATTTGGAAGGGAACCCCACCACTCCTTTAGAAGTGGTGACCACCGGCAGGTTATAGGACAGCGCTTCGATCACTTTTATCTTGATACCGGTTCCCCCCAACAATGGACAGATGGAAATTTTTGCTTTATTATAGATCTCATCGAGATCCTGGACAAAGGGGATACATTTCACATTCTTAAGTGCGGGGACATGGGAGGTGATATTGCCCACGATTAAAATTTGCAGAGAACGACTTATAAGGGGATGAACCTTTTCAAAAAACCAATATATCCCGTTTTTATTGAAGGAATTACCGGAGCCGATAAACAGGATATCAAATTCTTTTTTGCCGCCTGTTTTCACTGCGCCACTATGTGCGGAAATCTTGTTTTTTTGCGAAAATTTTTTTTGTGCCGAATATCGTTTGCCGACATCAGCGGCTGCGGTCGCCGACCGCCCTGTATTCTTTTTCATAAAGAAGGGTATATAGGTGAAGCCGGGATTTTTAGCAAATTGCGAAAAGAGCCACATCTCCTCCGCGGAGATGCACAAAACTTCATCGAATAGATTGACGCGGCGTATCTCCTCTTCAAGCAGCGCGCCGGCATTGATCTTTCCCGCGGACATATCATATAGGTTAAGCGTGGTAAAATCCGACAAATCGAGGATGAGTCTGCCGTGATACCTCTTCCGGGTTTGGAGCAGGTTGGCCCAGTGAATGTAACTGAAAAGAATAAAATCGTATTGTTTCTTTGATAAAATTTCATCAAATTTTTTTTTCATGCCCGGGAAAGCGTAATCCGGAAGTTCTTTAAAGATAATTGAGCCGGTTGCTTTGCCTTTAAAGAGCCTGCGGAAAAGCCTTTCCCAATTCTTCTTGACGGAGCGCTTACCTGCCGCAAAATCGTAGAGGAATAATTCATCTACCAGGTTTTCCTCTTTCGCGTCTTGATTTTCCCAGGAGCTTTCAAAATTTTTTAGCGACAGCACGTCCACTGAAAAATTTCGTGATTTAAAATACTTCATTAACTCATAGTATCGCGAATCGATACCCATGCGGTGGGCAAAGAAGTTGTGGGGATAAACAACCAGTATTCGTTTCATGTCCATAAATATCGAACCAGCCTTTTGATTTTTCTCTTCAAGTTTAAAAATTTGACCGGTTTATTTTTATTGCGAATAATCTTATCTACATGGATTTTGTTTAATTCTTTAAATTTTTCAACTTCATCATAAAAGGATTGACCCTGGCTGTCGATTTGTTCGGTAAAACATTTTTTTGCGTATTCGTACAGTTCAATATCCAATCGATTATATTCTTTTATAATATCGATGGTGGAGGACGGGATATCTTCCCCCGCGACTTTGTCTTTTGTCACATTATCGCGTATGTAAAAAGGCCAATCCCAGCCAAACTCTCTTTTAAATAAAATAAGGGTTTCGTCGAATCGTTCGGTCAGGCCAACCACGGCAAAGTGTTTGTTTAAATTCTCTTTCGCCATTTTTAACATGTTATCGGCATTGACTTCAACATCCTGGGATACACCTGAGTTTTTAGCAAAGGTCGTACCGGAAATTTTTTTGGTTTGCAGATTCGGGGCATTCCATTTCTTTACAAAATCGACAAGGCTGACATTTTTTTTCGCCACATGGGAAAATAAGGGATGACCGGGACTGCGAAGAATATAAAAATATTCGGAGATAACCCGCTCAACCGGGTCCCGGAGTATTGTAAAATAAGTAAAGGGCCGGGATAAAAAATAATGCCAACCGAATTCAAAATGCCCTCTTATTAATGCGGCGTTCTCATTCTTGAGCCTGTTTTTGAAGTCTTCAAAGTGAGATTCGCTTTCTTTAGGGATGTAAAATGAGAGGATATCGGCATATTCTCGCCCGAGTACCTGGTTTAAGGTCGTGCCGGCGGTTTTTGCCACGTGTAGGAAAATTGTGGTTCGTGATTTTTTGGCGGATTTCATTTTTTTGTTAAGAAAAAATCGAACATTCGCCCGTGGGAGAGACGTCGCGCCCCTTCTTTCCACTCATTGTGATGGTGCAGGTAACCGTATTTATAATGACGGAACAATTCAAGACAATTATATTTGCGGGCCAGGGGAAAATAATAGGATTCGTTCTGGTCTTCCGCATCCAAATATGAACCGTAAACCTCCGCTTCCCGCAGGGAGGGGGTTCTTACAAATTGGCGAAGATTTTGATAAATACCGGGTAACAGGTCGTCAAGGGAATTGCTTTCGATTCTTTCCGCCAGGTAGGTCATGGCTTGCTGTTGAATCCTGATGCCCCACCGGATCCCATGGGTGTTCTCACTGCTTGCCAGGACCGGCTTGTAACGATTATCTTTAAATTCGTATTTTACCACCCCGCCGTGGTCGGCGGCGGTAAATAACTCGATCATCGGGATAATGTGAGTCTCTCTCTCAAGCCCCTGGGGTTGCCCCGGTGAAAAGAAAAAGGTGTCAGATTTATCGGAATCTTTATGCTTCAGCGCCCTGCGCAGCCCGAAGTAAAGACCATTTACGGGGAAATTTTTTTTCTTCATCTCCAGCAAACGACTGATGGATCGCTGCAGCGTGCCGTTCCAGCCGATATCGACCAGGACAAAACTCCCGTCTTTTGTCAACTCTTCCTGCTGCAAATAACCCCAGGCGTTTTCTCGATAAACCTTTATCCGTTCCTCGAGTAGGGAGTGGATATCCCTGTCCTTAAGCACGGATTCGAAGCTGCGCAGCTCATCTTTCGTCATCTTTTTGTCCGCATTTTGAAAGCCATACTTTTCAAGAAGCGGCGCTATCTCTCCGGGCTCGATATTCACCCTCTTCAGGATGATACGCGGGGTAACCAGCGATGTGGGCAGCAGTATCCACTCCAAACTCTCTTTATCGATACCCTGCATGGCCGGAAACAAGAGGGATTGCCGGGAAACGTAAAGATAACGGATGTCAAGGGGCGAAGGGGAAGAGCGGTTCAGTATACCGGCGATTTTGAATAAAACCTGCCCGTCCCGGGCCAGGAAATAGACCCTACTTAATCCCAACGATCTGGCTTTATTCAAACACCATTGCACATAGGCAATCATTAGTGGAGCCGAGACATCGATGGTAGTGTTCCAGATCATTTTTTCATTCGCTTTTTTATAGGGACAGTCTAAGCGGGCCTGCCTCAGCAAAGCGGTGAAAGCCGAATGACTGCTGCCGGAACCCGGGTGGGGAGCAAATGTCTTTTCGCAGCGGGCGAGGTGGGCTTCCTGGAACCAACGCGCTCTGATGCCCATCTTTCGGGGAATTTTGTAATCGCTCTCTTCGTTGTCGCCGATGTGGAGCCACTTTTTTACCGGGATATTCTCCTCTTTTTTAACAAAGCGGAACATACTGCCGGTCGATTTTTGTACACCGTGAGTGGATGATATATAAAGCCGGTCAAACAAACCGGACAACCGGTGTTTTTTCAATATTTTCGCGATAAATGCTTCCGGTAGATAGGTGTCGGAAATTAGAATCACCTTTATTTTCAGAGTTTTTTTGATTTCCTTAAGGGCATTCACCACCGGTTCGATCGGGAGGATACACTGCTCTTCGAGTGCCATTTCCATTTCGCGAACCCGGTTTGACTGCGTCTCCGACAATCCTAATTCGGCTCGCAAGCGGCTATAAATTTCATCATGAGTGACTTCCTGTTTAAACCCCTTTTCTTCTCTCAGTTGATATTCGCTTTTAATCCTCGCTTCGGCAAAATTTTTTATTTTTTTCTCTAAAGCGTAAAAAATATCCGCGGGAAAAGCGACGCTGCGGGTTATCAGGGTATCGAATAGATCAACAGAAAGGAGTTCGATCCCCTTTATTTTTTTTATGATCAATCCTAACACTCTGCTCTCTATAATATCGAACGGGTACGCAACTTCCAATCCTTTTCCCGGTAAGACCATTCGATGATTCGTCCTCTTAACCACTCCCACTTAAGGCCTAACAGGGGAATGAAAGGAAATCCCTTTGCCCGGTTAAAAAAAAGCCGGCGGCTGAAGGGAAAATTACGAAAAGTATTGTCTAAAAATTTTAATCCTGCCGGAGGTTTGCCAATACCCGGCAATTCTTCCCGGTACACATCCGGGTCGCCGGTTACCTGGTCGCCGTGGAGCCGGTAACCACCCAAAAAGGAATATACTTTGACTAAGTCGGTAAACCTGGCGAATTCCTGCCATAAAACAAAATCCGCCGCGTATTTGAACCGGTCGTCCAATCGTCCCCCGGCCTTCTCCCAGAGCGACCTGCGCCAGAACGTGGATTCCTGCTGGATCCAGTTGAACCCGTGTTTTTTGAATTTAACATCATAATACCCCCGCTTGATGAATTCACGGGAGTAGGCTGCGGGGAATAAATCCCAGCCGGTACGACTGCCATATTGGTTGTAAGAGTTGGGGATACCGGTCAGCCAACACACATCGGGGAATTTTTCAAAGATTTGAGCAGCAACGCTGAAGGCATTGGCATGATACATGTCATCGCTGTTAATCCAGGCCAGCACATCGCCACTCGATTTCGAAAATCCCCGGTTCAGGGCATCATACATGCCCCGGTCCTTTTCGACAAAATATTTAAAGTCAATGCCGCTGCACCGGGGCGAGAATCGTCCCTGTTTAACCCGGGCATCCCAATCCTGCAGAATCCTTAATACCTCCGGCCCGGAACCGCCGTCCTGCACTATATATTCGATACTAAAATCCCCCTTTTGACTGAGCACGCTGCCGATGGTTTCGTTCAGATAGGTGGCTCTTTGAAAAGTAGGCGTTATAATCGATATCTTCATCTTTACCCGTTTATACCCGCTCTCTTAAATGTGCCAGCCACTTGTTTTTTATTTTTTTGGGCAGCAATCGGTAGAGCAAAATGATGAAAAAAACAGGCGTCACCCGGATACCGGACTTTATTATATTTTTAAATAACCGCATAACTGCCGAATGGTCGGGAAACGCATCGACGATTCCCCTCTTTAAAGCCTTCACGAAGCCTTTCCTCATATTGGCGCTTAAACCTCCGTCAAGCTTTGCTATGTTTTTTTCAAACTGGTCGCTACCCGGTTGTATCGGCTGTGGTTTCTTCTGCCTGAGCAGGTCTTCATAAAGAGCTAAGTAATTCTCCGCCTGGTGGTGCAGGGCGTACTTCTCTTCGATCAGTTTCCGGCAATTCTTTCCCAATCGTTCCCGTTTTCCCGGATCGAAAAGCAAACCGAGGATGGCCTCGCTCAGTTTTTCCGGATCCCGGTTCTCAGCCAGGGCTCCGGTCTCTTCGTTTCGAATCATATCGGGCATGCCGCCCACATTGAAGGCCACCACGGGGGTTGCGCAAGCCATGGCTTCCAACATGGTATTGGGCAGGTTGTCTTCCAGAGAGGATAAAATATAAAGATCCGCGGCATTGTAAGCATTGCGAATTTTTTCTTTCGAGTTAAGATAACCTAAAGGTTTTACGGGAATCCCGGCCCGGTCGAGTTCGGCGGAGGATTCGCCAAGGCTGAGAATATGAATTTTATTTTTTTCTATCAATTGTTTGAAGCGGGGGTCTTTCTTGCATGTATGAATCGCCTGCAGCAGTTCTGTAAATCCTTTTCTCTTCTCGCTGACAATTTCGGCAACAAAGAGCAGGGTTAGAGAATCCTCCGGTACGCCGATGCTCTTTTTGGCATCTTTTTTGGAAATAGGGTAAAAACGATCGGTCTCTAAGGAGTTGGGAATCACTTCGACACGCAAATCTTTAAAGAGTTTGCTCTTTTTCGCGCAGGAAGCCAGCCATTGACCCGGGGTAACGATGGTTAGATTTGCACCTTTGAAATATTCGATCTTATCCAACAAAACGGCCCGGGGTAAAAGAAAGGGATCAGTGGTGAGCTGCGGGCAGGCGGCACAGGCGTCCATGTATTGTTCACATCCGGACGAATAGTGACACCCCCCGGAAAATGCCCATTGGTCATGCAGTGTCCAGACAATAGGTTTGCCGGTGCGAAAGAGTTTTTTTAATGTGACGATGGATTGGAAGTAAGCGATCCAGTGCAAATTGATAATATCCGATCCTCGAATAATCTCTGATTTTGTAAGATCATATCCCGGGTAAGGCAAAGAAAACACGGTATTACTGACATCGGTTCTATTGAGGGCAATGTACTGATCCTGGAGAAACTTGCGCCACAAAAACGCCTTTACCCGGTTGTTCGGACTCTCTTTCAATGCCACCTGAAAAACTTTCCGGTTGGAGGATAATTTTTTTCTTACGATCATATAAGAAGTTTGGCCGATCTTGTTTAATCCCTTATGCAGGCGAAAGGCGGCTATTGCGGCCCCACCTTTTGTGTCTGTTAAATTGAGTTGTGTGATAATCATGATATTTTTTTTGTGATAGTTAAGCTAGCAGCTTTTTGAGACGCAAAATTTTGCGTCTCTACGGTTCTCTGGTCACATTTTACTTGCAATCTAACCATTACGTCTTATTTGCTCTTACCGGCGAACCGGTTTTTTATTTTTTTTATCAACCTGAAGGGGGAAAGAATCAACTTTCCAACCCTAAAAGAATAACTTTTTTTTATTCGAATTAATGTTTGTTGTAATTGCTGTGTTTTACCCTTCTCCTCCAGCGCCCGGACGTAAAGATGCAAAAACCGGTTCATAAGACTCTCAAGCTTTTTAACACGCTCATCTTCACCCTGTGTTTTAAAAACAGTCGTCTTTTTCGCGCTGAGAGATTTCGGGCTGAGATTAAAGAATTTTTTCTCTTCCCGCGATAATTTGCTTAGAAAAAAATCTCTTTTTTCGCTGCCGTGATCGCGGGAAATAAGGGATTTCACCATTTTTTCTATATCGTCCATTCGCCGGGCCGGAAGTTTGTGTTCCGGGTAA